>NZ_WAAS01000034.1:0-39010 GCF_008806585.1 Micromonospora sp. AMSO12t | reverse complement strand
CCCCCGGTCACACCCCCGAACCGGACATCTCATCACTGGGCGACCCCGACGACCACAGACCGCGGCCGCAGCAAACGTGCCGACGGGCACACACCCTGCAACGAAGCCCCATCCTGGACGCCGGGCTTGAACCGGACGCCGCGCACGGACGCCTCATCGGCGGCTCTCCGGCGGGTCGGACGCCACGCACGGGACCCTCATCGGCGAGCTGCGGGGAGACTTTGGCAGATACGGGCCCCTGGCGGGGCCTGTTGCTTCCAAGATCGGCGAGTGGCCGGCCGAGGCGCGGCGGACGTAGCAGGGACGACCGCCACCGGTGGAACACCATGGGTGTCTCCCGGCACCGGTGACACCCGTGGTGTTCCACCGGTGACCTCGGACGGCGGCGCGAGCCAGAGGGCTGGGAGGTGGTCTCGTGAACGGGGCAGCTCGACAGGGCCCGGCTGATCCATCACGACGAGATGCTGCGCCGGCTGCGGCCGGACAGCGGTTCAGATGCGGGCGTCGTCGGCATGGACGCGACCGGCCGGCCCCCGAGGCGGGGGCCGGCCGGTGTCACGCGGGTGTCACCAGAGCTGGGAGACGACGTCCGCCGCCTGCTCCTCCCACTGCGCGTACGCGAAGGGGTAGGCCGAGACCTGCACCGTCTGCGCGGCGGAGGTCAGCGGCAGGTCCTGCCAGCCGCCCACGTTCTTGAGCGCGCTGAAGAACGCCTGCGAGGCGTACTCGGGGTCGGTGATCTGGTCGGGCGAACCCCAACCCGACGACGGACGCTGCTGGAACAGGCCCTGCGAGTCATGGTCGTTGTACGCGCCCAGGTGGCCGAGGTTGTAGAGCTTCGACTCCTGCAGCGAGGTGGCGATCCCGATGACGGCGCCCCGCTCCCCCACGCCGGTCTCCTTGGCCTCCTCGATGATGGCCCTGGCGTTGGCGAGCTGCGCGTCGTCGAGCGGGATGCGCGACTGGGCGCCCTGCACGCCGTGCGGGACCAGCTCCTCGCGGCTGGGCTTGTCGGCGGACGGCTTGGTGGTGGTACCGCCCGTCGTCAGGGCCGACTCGTCGGCCGCGCCCGGCCTGCCCTTGCCGGTGGCCTGCTCAATGGCCGCCACGGCGCCCTCGTGGGGTGCGGTGGTGACCGGGGCGGCCACGGCCGTCGGCCCGAGGGCCAGGCCGCCGAGGGCGGCGACACCCACCACGCTCAGCGCGATCCTGCGGTTCGAGCCCTTCGAGTCCTTCGCGATGGCCGGGAGCCATCGAGTGAAGTCGTACTTCACGATGGTTGCCCTTTCGGTCAGGCGAAGCGCTCCCTGGATGAGCACTCCTTCGGGGGAAACTTCCGCGCCGGACGGGGTTTCGGTTCCGGCGGTACGGGGGACACAACCAGCCCGACCCTGTCGGTCATTCCGGATATGAGCGGGTGCCGGTCGGCTGTGACCCGGGTCACTCGACACTCGTGACAGGCAGGCACGGGCGGTGATGTCCCGGAGGCTCGCGGCGCAACCGGACGGCTGGGACGATCGACCCGGTCGAGGCGGCGGCTCACCCGACGACAGGCGCGCAGGATCTGGGGGCCGGTCGTCCTAGGTGGCGCGGGGGGCGCCGAAGCGCACGAGGACGTGCCAGAGCTGCTTGAGGTGTTGGAGGGTGACCTCCGTCGGCCCGCGGTCGGCCCAGCGGGACGGTTCCGTGACCACCGAGACCGCCGCGCGGCCGATCAGGGCGGCGTCGATGAGTTCGCCCGGGCGAGCGAACTCGGCGTGCACCCGGGCGGCCAGCGGCGGGATGGCCGGTCCCCGGAACTCCGCGTCGATCCGGTCGACGGGCAGCGCGAACCCGGCGTGCCAGCGCAGGGCGAAGCCGTGCCGCCGGGCGAGCGCGGCGAGCGTCGCCCCGGTCTCGGTGCCCCGGAAGGACGGGTCGACGACCATCGCCGCGACGTCCCGGGCGAGGCTCAGCTCGCCGTGGACCTGCGCCTCGATGTAGTCGTCGAGCGCGCGGCCCGCCGCGCCGGGGGCCCACGCGGCGTCCTCGCGCCGGCGCAGCAGCGCCCGGGTCAGGGTCACCACGTCGCCCGGCACGCCGAGGCTGACTCCCGTTCCGTCGGTCGCGGCCAGCAGTGCCGCCAGCACCGGTTCGAAGACGTCCACGGTGCCCAGGTCGCGGGGCCCGAGGTGGCTGTCGCCGAAGCAGAACGTGGCCCGCGCCAGCACCTGCGGACGCAGCCGCAGGTGGCAGGAGCCGAACCGGGGGCACGCGCCGTCCGGATGGTCGAGCAGGTTCAGGCCGCCGTACTTCGGCCGGTCGGCGGGGCGTACGCCGGCCGTCTGGTAGGCGCCGCCGAAGAGCGTCTCCTCCCAGCGGTCCCGGTCGCCGCCGGGGAAGGCCGTCAGGCCGCCGTTGGAAATGCCGGTCTCGAACTGGCTGCGGTAGACGCCCTCGGCGGTGAGGGCGTCGGCGACTGTACGCCCGTCGGCGAGCAGCCGGTCCGGGTGGAAGTTCAGGGTGAGCCGCCCGTTCGCGCCGACCGCCGCGATCAGGTGCTCCGGCCCGTGTGCGACACCCGAGCCGGCGAGCGCCCGGGCGATGGCGGCCAGGGCGGCGGGACGCTCGCGCAGCGCCGTCTCGCGTACGTGCGCGAGGGCGGCGCGTTGGGCGGGGGTGAGTGCCGGCGCCGCATGCGTGGCGGCCGGTTCGGTGGTGGGTCGCACGGCGACGAATCTCCCTTATCAGCGGGCCGGGACGCACCCCGTTTTCGGTTCCGGAGGGCGAGGCGTCGCGGCTGTCGTCCACCCTCCAGGGCCACCCGGAGGTCGCCACCAGACGAGCGATCGTGACCCCTGGTCACGGCCGTGGGCGGGCGGTGCCCGGCCCGTGCCGGGCCGGATGGGCGGCGTCGTTTCACCCGGTGGGCCGGCACCGGGACCGGCGATTACAGTGGGGCCCGAAGCGGAAGGTGACGAATGACTGGTGGTGCGGTGGTCGAGCAGGTGCCCCACCGGATGGTCGCGCGGTGCCGCCACCGGCGGCTGCGCGAGACCGGGTTCGCCACCGCCCTGGGACAGCCGGCGTGACCGGGGCGCGGCACGCGCAGGCGGCGGGCGCCTTCGTACACGAGGGGCTCTTCTACCACGATCGGGACGGTCTGCTCGCGGGCACGGTGCCGTTCATCACCGACGGTCTCGCCGCCGGGGAGCCGGTGCTGGTCGCGATGCCCGGCGCGAACCTGCGGCTGGTCCGCGCCGCCGTCGGCCCCACGGACGCGGTGCGCTGGGCGGACATGTCGGAGGCCGGCCGGAACCCGGGCCGGATCATCCCCTGGGTGTTGCAGGCGTTCATCGAGCAGCACGCCGGCCGCCGCGCACGGATCATCGGCGAGCCGATCTGGGCCGGGCGCAGCGACACGGAGTATCCGGCGTGCGCCCAGCACGAGGCGCTGATCAACATGGCGTTCGCCGGCCGCGAGGCGACCATCCTCTGCCCGTACGACACCGTTGGGCTCGACGCCGACGTGCTGGCCGACGCGTACGCCACGCACCCGATCCTCGTCGACGACGCCGGACGACGGCCGAGTGCCCGGTACGCCCCGGCGGACGTGGTCGCCCGCTACAACAAGCCCCTGCCGAGCCCGACGGAGCCCGTTTCGGCGCTGGTCTACGAGGTCGACACGCTGTCCGCGGTGCGCCGGTTCGTGGCCGGGCACGGCGCGGCCGTGGGGCTGGACGAGGACCGGCTGGCCGATCTCCAGATCGCGGTGACCGAGCTGGCGACGAACAGCGTCGCGCACGCCGGCGGCACCGGCGTGCTGCGCGTATGGCGTACCGCCGAGCACCTGGTCTGCGAGATCCGCGACGACGGCTGGCTGGCCGACCCGCTGGCCGGGCGGCTGACCCCGGCCGCGAACGGCATCGGCGGCCGGGGGCTGGTGATCGTGCAGGCGCTGTGCGACCTGGTCCGCGTGCACACCACCGCCGCCGGGACGACCATCCGGATGTACGTGCGGCACCCGGCGTGACCTTGCGCTCGACGCCGTCACCTCGGACGGCGGCCGGGAGAGCGCCGGCGTGACCGCACGCGGCGGCGCCGGACGCGAAGCGGCCCCGGACAGTCGCTGAGCGGCTGCCGGGACCGCTGGTGGCTGGGCGGAGGTCAGTGCCCGCGGGCCAGCCACTCGTCGAGGTGGGGAGCCTCCGCGCCGACGGTGGTGCTCTCCCCGTGCCCGGTGTGCACGACCGTCTCCGGCGGGAGGGTGAGCAGCCGGTCCCGGATCGAGGCGACGATCGTGCCGAAGTCGCTGTACGAGCGTCCCGTCGCCCCCGGCCCGCCGGCGAAGAGCGTGTCGCCGGTGAACACGACGCCGAGCTGCGGCGCGTGGAAGCTGCACGCGCCGGGGCTGTGGCCGGGCGTGTGCAGCACGGTCAGCGCGGTCCCGGCCACCTCGACGGTCTGCCCGTCGCGCAGCTCCCCGCCCGGCGCCTCGTCGGGGTGCACCATGTCCCACAGCACCCGGTCGGCGGGGTGCAGCAGCACCGGAGCGCCGGTGGCCCGGGCCAGCGCCGGGGCCACCCGGACGTGGTCGTCGTGCGCGTGGGTGGCGAGGATCGCCCGCACCCGTCGGTCGCCGACGGCGGCCAGGATCGCGTCGACGTCGTGCGGGGCGTCGACGACGACGCACTCGGCGTCGTCGCCGACCACCCACACGTTGTTGTCCACGTCGAAGGTCTGGCCGTCGAGGGAGAACGTTCCGGAGGTGACGGCGTGGTCGACGCGGGCCGCCATCAGAGGACCACCACCGAGCGCAGCACGTCGCCCCGGTGCATCCGGGCGAACGCCTCCTCGACCTGGTCCAGGGCGATCTCCTCGGTGACGAAGGCGTCCAGGTCGAGCCGGCCCTGCAGGTAGAGCTCGGTGAGCATGGGGAAGTCGCGGCTGGGCAGGCAGTCGCCGTACCAGCTCGACTTGAGCGCGCCGCCGCGGCCGAAGACGTCGAGCAGCGGCAGGTCGACGGTCATCTCCGGGGTCGGCACGCCGACCAGTACGACGGTGCCGGCCAGGTCGCGGGCGTAGAAGGCCTGCTTCCAGGTCTCGGGGCGGCCGACCGCGTCGATCACCACGTCGGCGCCGAAGCCGCCGGTGGCGGCGCGGATCGCCTCGACCGGGTCGTCGTCGCGGGCGTTGACGGTGTGCGTGGCCCCGAACTTGCGGGCCCAGTCGAGCTTGCGGGGGTCGGTGTCCACCGCGACGATCGTCGTCGCACCGGCCAGCACGGCGCCGGCGACCGCCGCGTCGCCGACGCCGCCGCAGCCGATCACGGCCACCGAGTCGCCCCGGGTGACCCCGCCGGTGTTCATGGCGGCACCGAGACCGGCCATCACGCCGCAGCCGAGCAGTCCGACGGCGGCGGGTCGGGCCGCCGGGTCGACCTTGGTGCACTGCCCGGCGTGGACCAGGGTCTTCTCCGCGAAGGCGCCGATGCCCAGCGCGGGCGTGAGCTCGGTGCCGTCGGTGAGAGTCATCTTCTGCGCCGCGTTGTGGGTGGCGAAGCAGTACCACGGGCGGCCCCGGCGGCAGGCGCGGCACACGCCGCAGACGGCCCGCCAGTTGAGCACCACGAAGTCGCCCGGCGCGACGCCGTCGACGCCCGGCCCGACCTGCTCGACGACGCCGGCGGCCTCGTGGCCGAGCAGGAACGGGTAGTCGTCGTTGATGCCGCCCTCCCGGTAGTGCAGGTCGGTGTGGCAGACCCCGCAGGACTGGATCCGTACGATCGCCTCGCCCGGCCCCGGGTCGGGCAGCACGATCGTGGTCACCTCGACCGGCGCGCCCTTGCTGCGGGAGATGACTCCCCTGACCTCCTGGCTCACGCTTCCTCCTGCTCCACGCCGACGCGTCGCGCCGCCGTCCGTCGGTGCCCTGACGCGGCACCCGATCACGTTCCTCGGGCCGAACCTACTCCCGATCGTCGCGGACGACCGGGGCCGTCGGGCGGTTATCGCGGGCGGCGAGGGGTAGGCGGGGGCACGGTTCGACGCTCGGACGGGAGTGCGCCATGAGGATCAGCCATCTGCCGCTGCGGGTCAGCATCGGCGCGTTCGTCCTCAACTCGGGGATGGGCAAGCGGTCGCTGGAGGGGGAGGCCGCGCAGGGCATGCACGGGATGGCCGTGGGCGCCGTCCCGCAGCTCGGCAAGCTCGATCCGGACCGGTTCGCCCGGCTGCTCTCCCGGGCCGAGATCGCCCTGGGCGCCGCGCTGCTCGCGCCGTTCGTACCGTCGGCGCTGGCCGGTCTGGGGCTGGCGGCGTTCGGCGCGGGCCTGGTGCAGCTCTACCTGCGGACGCCGGGGATGCGCGAGGCGGGCAGCCTGCGGCCCACCCAGCAGGGCATCGGCCTGGCCAAGGACGTCTGGCTGCTCGGGGCCGGCCTGACCCTGGTGCTGGACGACCTCACCCACGGCCGCCGGCGGCGCTGAGGTCCCGCGCCGGCGGCGCGGGACCACGCCCGCGCCGCGTCGCGCCGCGCCCCGGGAGGGCGGTGGGCGTGACACGGCCGGTGCGGCGGGTCAGGTCGGCGTCGCGGCGGGTGTCCGCGCGGCGAGCTCGCGGCGGGCCGCGTTGCGGTAGCGCAGCACCTGGACCGCGCCGAGCGCCCAGAGGACGTACTGCACGGCGAAGGCCCACCGGAAGGCGGTCAGGTCCGGGGTGGCCCGACCGGCCGGGGTGGCCAGGTCGAGCACCACGCCGACGGCCAGCACCAGCACGATCGAGGCGACGAAGCCGCCGACGTTGACGACCCCGGTGGCGCTGCCGATCCGGTTGACCGGGTTGAAGCTGCGCGCGTAGTCGAAGCCGATGAGGGAGGCCGGGCCGTTGACCGCGAGCACCAGCACCAGCGTGACCAGCAGCCAGCCCGGCGCGCGTCCCGGCCAGGCGAGCACGACGGCCCAGACCACGGCGGTGGCGCCGGTGATCGCGAAGACCAGCACCGAACGGTGGAACGGGTGCCGGGCGCAGAGGTGCGCCACCACCGGCCCGGTCAGCAGCATGGCGGCGGTCATCAGGGTGAGCAGCGACGCCGCCCTGGTCGGGCTGAGCCCCTGCCCCTGCACCAGGAACGGGTACCCCCAGAGCAGGGCGAACACGGCGCCGGAGAACTGGGTGACGAAGTGCGTCCAGAGCCCCAGCCGGGTGCCCGGCTGGGCCCACGCGGCGGCGAGTTCCCGGCGGACGTCGGTGAGGGTGGGCGCCGCGCCGGCCGGGACCGGCCCGCCCGGGGTGTCCCGGACGGCGACGACGACCATCAGCAGCACGGTCGCCCCGACCGCCCCGGCGGTGAGGAAGGCGGGGGTCCAGCCCGCCGAGTGCAGCAGGGCCACCAGCGGTACGGCGCCGAGGATCGCCCCGAGCTGGCCGAGCGTGCCGGTGAGCTGGGTCATCATCGCGTAGCGCCGCCCCGGGAACCACAGCGCCACGATGCGCAGCACGCTGATGAACGTCATGGCGTCGCCGAGGCCGATCAGCACGCGGGCGGCGATCGCCAGGGGCACGTCGGTGGCCAGGGCGAAGCAGAGCTGGCCGGCGACCATCAGCGCGCCGCCGGCGATGAGCAGCCGGCGGGACCCGAACCGGTCGAGCAGCACGCCGACCGGCACCTGCATCGCCGCGTACACGGCGAGCTGGGCGACGGAGAAGGTGGCCAGCGCCGAGGCGTTGACCTCGAAGCGGTGTGCCGCGTCGACGCCGGTGACGCCGAGCGAGCTGCGGTGGAACACGGCGGCCACGTACGCGGACACGGCCACGCCCCAGACGAGGCCGCCCGCCGAGCGGAGCGGGGCGAGCGGCGCGGTCAGCACCCTCACCGCAGGGACCGCAGCACGGCCGCGGCGTTGTCGATGTGCGCGGCGACGGCGGCGAGCCAGCGCCCGGGGTCGTCGGAGTCGAGTGCGGCGAGCTGGTCGGCGTGCTCGGTGAGCGCCGTCTCGGCCCAGCCGGGCGAGAGCCGGAAGCTGGCCTCCCCCATCCGCAGCTGCCGGTCGCGCAGCCGCTGGTACAGCTCGGCGAGGATCTCGTTGCCGGCGGCGTCCACGACGGTGGCGTGGAACGCCCGGTCGGCCTGCATCAGCGCGGCCAGGTCACCGGCGGCGTGCGCGTCCCGCATCTCGGCCAGCCGGGCGGCGAGGTCGCCCCGCAGCGCCGCGCGCCGGGGCCAGACCCGCTCGGCGGCGTGCAGCTCGACCAGCCGCCGCGCCTCGATCACGTCGGTGATCTCGCGGGCGGAGACGGGGCGGATCAGGGCGCCCCGCTTGGGGTAGAGGCGGACCAGTCCCTCCGCCTCCAGGCGGAGCAGCGCCTCCCGGACCGGGGTGCGGGAGACCCCGGTGGCCTCGGCGATCTCCCCCTCGCTGACCAGCGACCCGCCCGGGTGGATCTGCTCCAGGATCTCGCGCTTGAGGTGCCGGTAGGCGCGTTCGGCGGCCGAGGGCGCGGCCGTCCGGCCCGACGGGGTGGGATGCGTCATGTATCTATGGTGGGCTCCGCCTCCTCGCCGCGCCCCGCGCCCCCGCCGGGGGTGGCGCGGGCCACCGTCAGCGGATCGAGCGTCAGCAGCCCGTCGCCGTCGACGGCGAACCCGCGCGCGAACGGTGGGCCGAAGCCGCCGAGCAGCCCCGCCAGCCAGCCGGCCTCGTCGGGCGCGGCCCGCTCCAGCCGCATCCGGCGCATCCGTACCGGGGCCGCCCGCAGGCGCCGCAGCGCCCCGGTGTCCGCGTCGAGGGTCGGCAGCCAGAGCAGCCGCAACTCCGGGCGGTACGCCTCCCGCCCGCCGATGCCCTCGTAGTCGTCGACGAGGTCGCCGCAGCCGTAGAGGATGAGCCGGTCGCGGTACACCTCGACGGGGCGGGGATGGTGCGACGAGTGGCCGTGCACCACGTCCACGCCGGCGTCCACCAGCCGGTGGGCGAAGTCGACGTGCGCGGGCGGCACCTCGTACCCCCAGTTGGTGCCCCAGTGCACGGAGACCAGCACCCGGTCCCCCGGCCCGGCCACGGCGGCGATCCGTCCGGCCAACGCGTCCGCCGAGGCGACCGAGACCTCCGGCAGGTACGCCACGCCGGGCGACCCGGCGGTGGCCGCCCAGGGCGGGGGCACCCCGCTGGACGGTACGGCCACCGACCAGACGAGCAGCCGGCCGCCCCGGCCGAGCGGCACCCGGGCGGGCCGCCAGGCCGACGCCGCGTCCCGGCCGGCGCCGGCGGTGGCGATGCCGGCGTCGGCCAGCGCGTCGAGGGTGTCGGTGAGCCCGACCGGGCCGAAGTCGAGGCTGTGGTTGTTGGCCAGGGCGCAGACGTCGAGCCGGGCCGCGGCGAGGCAGGACAGGTTTCCCGGGTGCATCCGGTAGTGGATCGCCTTGGCCGGTGCGTGCTCGCCCCGGCCGGTCACCGCGGTCTCCAGGTTGACCACGCGGGCGTCGGGCCGCAGCTCGTCGAGCAGGTGCAGCGCCTCGCCCCACGGCCAGGTCGGCGGCGCCGGGCGCGGGACCGGCCCGTTGGCGTCCAGGGCGAGGTCGACGTAGTCGCGGGCGTCGCGTACCGCCGGTTCGCGCAGCTCGGGCGAACCCGGCGCGGGCAGGATCGCGTCCACGCCCCGGCCGGTCATCACGTCGCCGCCGAGGAAGAGGGTCAGCTCGGGCACCCGGCCCGCTTTCCCCGTCGCGCCGCCGGCTCACCTGCCGGCGGCGTCCGCGCCGGCCTCGGCCCAGAAGTCGACGAGCAGGCGGTGGAACTCCTCGGCGCACTCGATCTGCGGCATGTGCCCGCAGTCGGCGAACAGGTGGGTGCGGGCGCGCGGCAGCCGGGACCGGGCGGCGTCGAGGTGCGCCGCCGGCAGGATCAGGTCCCGGTCGCCCCAGACGACCAGGGTGGGCACGTCGAGCTGTTCCACCTCGGCCAGCAGCTCCTCGCGCCACTGCGGGCTGACGCCCCGGAAGGTGCCGAGGCTGCGCGCGGTCTCCAGCATCACCCGGGCGGCGTACGGCTGGCGGGCGACCGCCAGGGCGTGGGCGACGCGTTCGGCGGTGGCGAGGGCCGGGTCGTGGAAGAGCGACAGCTCGGCGCGGCGGGCGGCCCAACGGGTGGGCCGCAGCAGCAGCCGGCCCAGCGGGCGCAGCGCCAGCAGCCGCAGCGCGATGGTCACCTCCCGGCCGAAGCCGGCGCTGTTGACCAGCGTCAGGCTGGCCACCCGGGCCGGCGCGGACGCCGCGAGGCGCATGGCGACCGCGCCGCCGAGGGAGTTGCCGACCACGTGCGCCGGCTCCTCGACGCCGACGGCGTCGAGGTAGTGGGCGGCGAACTCGCCCAGCGCCGGCAGGGTGCAGGGGCGGGCCATCGGCAGCGAACCGCCGTAGCCGGGCAGGTCGACGCTGTGCACCCGGAACCGCCCGGCGAGCAGTTCGTGCAGCTCGGTGAAGTCGCGCAGGGTGCGGCCGATGCCGTGCAGCAGCAGCACCGGCGGCCCCTCGCCGTCGACGCGGTGGCACACCCGCCGGCCGTCCACGCTGACGTGCCGGCGTCCGGCCGGGGCGCTCACGCCGGCTCCCCGGCCGGGTCGGCCGCCGGGGGCGCCTCGGGCTGGCGCTGCGCCGGGGCGGGCGATCCGGTGGTGAGCCGGCGGGTGGCGTCGCCCGCGACGCGGTCGAGCGCGAAGGCCACGACCCGCTGGTACGACACGGGCGCCACCCGGGCCAGCAGGTCGGGCAGCTTCGCCGACCAGCCGATCAGCACCCGGCCCCGGCGGCGGTGCACGCCGCGCAGGATCACCTCGGCGGCCCGGGCGGGGTCGATGGTCAGCAGCTTCTCGAACTGCCGGCGGCCGGTCTCGAACTCCTCGGCGGGCACGCCGGCGCCCACGCGGGCGTTCTGCGCGATCCGGGTGCGGATGCCCCCCGGATGCACGCAGGTCACCCCGATCCCCTCGCCGGCCAGCTCCTGGCGCAGCGCCTCGGTGAAGCCGCGGACGGCGAACTTGCTGGCCGCGTAGGCGGTCTGCCCGGCCGGGGCGATGATCCCGAAGAGGCTGGAGACGTTGACCAGGTGCGCGCCCGGCTCGACCCGCAGGGTGGGCAGCAGCGCGTGGGTCAGCTGCGCCACGGCCCGGAAGTTGACGTCGACGACCCAGCTGAACTCGTCCAGGCTCACCTGGTCGAACCGGCCGCCCAGCGCCACCCCCGCGTTGTTGACCAGCAGCCGGAGCGCCGGGTGCCGCCGGCGGATCTCCTCGGCCACCCGCGCGGTGGCGGCGGCGTCGGCCAGGTCGACCACGTAGGCGGTGAGCTGCCGGTCGGGGTGCGCGGCGCGGACCGCCGCGACGACGGCGTCGAGGCGCCCGGCGTCGCGGTCGACCAGCACCAGGTCGCTGCCCCGGCGGGCCAGCCCGTGCACGAGGGCCTCGCCGATCCCGCTGGCGGCGCCGGTCACCACAGCCGTGCCGCCGATGAAGACGAACCTACGCACGGGCGGTCCTCCGTTCCGGTGTGCCGGCGCGGGAGAACCGCACGCCGGGGTCGGTGAGCCGGCCGTGCCGCATCAGCAGGACGTCCCGGGGATAGTTCTGGTGCAGCCGCCACGGCGCCCGGGCTCCCTGCTTGGGCAGGGCGTCGACGCTGCGCAGCACGTAGCCGGCCGTCAAATCGATGATCGGCTCCAGCTCGCCGTCGGGCGGCGGCAGCGGGGTGACGACCTGCTGGCCGGTGCGGTCCAGGTGCCGCAGCAGCCGGCAGACGTAGGTGGCCACCAGGTCGGCCTTCAGCGTCCACGAGGCGTTGGTGTAGCCGAGGGTCATCGCGAAGTTCGGCACCCCGGAGAGCATCATCCCCTTGTAGGCGACGGTGTCGGGCAGCTCCACCTCGGCGCCGTCCACGGTCAGCGTCATGCCGCCGAGGGCGAGCAGGTTGAGCCCGGTGGCGGTGACGACGACGTCCGCGGCCAGTTCCTCGCCGGAGCCGAGCCGGACGCCCCGCTCGGTGAAGGTGTCGACGGTGTCGGTGACCACCGACGCCCTCCCCCGCGCCACCGCGGTGTACAGGTCGCCGTCGGGCACCACGCACAGCCGCTGGTCCCAGGGGTCGTAGCGGGGCGAGAAGTGCCGGTCGACGTCGTAGCCGGCCGGCAGCCGGCCCCGGGCGGCGCGCAGCAGCAGCCGCCGGACCAACGCGGGGGCGCGCCGGCTGAGCTGGAAGTTGGCGGTGGAGAGCAGGACGTTCTTCCAGCGCACCACCGGATACGCGGCCTTCGCCGGCAGCCAGCGCCGCAGCGCGTCGGCCAGCACGTCGCGCGACGGCAGCGCCAGGACGTACGTGGGTGAGCGCTGGAGCATGGTGACGTGGGCGGCCCGCTCGGCCATCGCGGGCACCAGGGTCACTGCGGTGGCGCCGCTGCCGATCACCACCACCCGCTTGCCGGTGTGGTCGAGGTCGGCGGGCCAGTGCTGCGGGTGCACGATCCGCCCCGCGAACCGCTCGGTGCCGGGGAACCTCGGGGCGTACCCGGCGTCGTAGCGGTAGTAGCCGGCGCAGGTGAACAGGAAGGAACAGGTCAGCGCGACCGTCTCGCCGGTGTCGTCGCGCTGGGCGTGCACCGTCCAGCGGGCGCTCGCGCTGTCCCAGTCGGCCCGCAGCACCCGGTGCCGGAAGCGGATGTGGTCGGTGACGCCGTACTCGTCGGCGGTGCGGCGGACGTAGTCGCGGATCGAGTCGCCCTCGGCGATGGCCTTCGGGTCGGTCCACGGCTTGAAGGAGTAGCCGAGGGTGAACATGTCGGAGTCCGACCGAACGCCGGGATAACGGAACAGGTCCCAGGTGCCGCCGATCGCGTCGCGGGACTCCAGCACCGCGTACGTCTTCTCCGGGCAGTTGCGGCGCAGGTGGCAGGCGGCACCCACGCCGGACAGGCCGGCGCCGACGATGAGCACGTCGACGTGTTCGGTGGCCATCTCGTCTCCGTCCGCGGGTGTGACCGGACACTAGCCACGGCTGTCGAGGCTCGTCAACACCCTGTCGAGTCGGATCGACACGGTGTTGATCCGGTGTAGAGTCCCCGGGCATGACACCCGCCCGTACGGCCACCGGCAGCGCGACCGGGCGCGGACGGCGCGCGGCGCGCTCCGTCGGCGACGAGCGGGAGCTGGCCATCCTGGCGACCGCCGAGCGGCTGCTGGGGCAGCGGGCCTTCGCCGACATCTCCATCGACGACCTGGCGCGCGGGGCGGGCATCTCCCGGCCCACCTTCTACTTCTACTTCCCGTCCAAGGACGCGGTGCTGCTGACGCTGCTGGACCGGGTCATCGAGGAGGCCGACGCCGCCGCCGGGAACGTGCTGGAGCGGCTGGCCGAGGACCCACCGGCGCGCTGGCGGGAGCTGATCGACCGGTTCCACGAGACGTTCGGCGCGCACCGCGCGGTGGTGCTGGCCTGCGCCCAGGTGCGCGGCACCAACGCCGAGGTGCGCCGGCTCTGGGCGAGGGTGCTGGAGCGCTGGGTGCACGCGATCGAGACCGCGATCGTGGCCGAACGGCGGCGCGGGGCCGCCCCCGACGGCGTGCCGGCCCGCGACCTCGCCATCGCGCTCAACTCGATGAACGAGCGCGTCTGGTACGCCACCTTCGCCGGCGACGGGCCGGCGGTGGCCGAGCGCGACGTGGTCGACGTGCTGCGCGACGTGTGGCTGGCCGCGATCTACCGCGGCACCGCTCCCCCGCCGGCGTGACCACGCCGGACGGCGGGGTGTGCCGGCACGACCTCGAGGTCGTGCCCCCACCCACGTGCCCGGTTACCGTTGATCTCTCCCGTCGGCGACCCGCCCGGCCTTTCGTCCCCCTGGAGGAGACTTGCGCCCGACCAGCACCCCGTTCTCCGCCGAGCTGCGGGCCGCCAGCGCCGAGGCCCACCAGGGCGCGGAGTCCCAGCGGTACGTCTCCGCCCTGGTGGCCGGCGAGCTGGACCGCGCCGGCTACGCCGCGCTGGTGGTGCAGCACCACGTGATCTACGAGGCGCTGGAGGGCGCCGCCGAGGCGATGCGCCACGACCCGCTCGCCGGCCCTTCGTCGACGACGCGCTGACCCGGCTGCCCGCCCTCGCCGCGGACCTGGAGTTCCTGCTCGGGCCCGACTGGCGCCGACGGATCGACCCGACCCCGGCGACGGTCGCCTACGCCGGGCGCCTCGGCGCGGTCTGCGCCAGCTCACCGGAGCGGTTCGTCGCCCACCACTACACCCGCTACCTCGGCGACCTCTCCGGCGGACTGCACATCGGCCGGTCCCTCGCCCGGCACTACGGGCTGACCGGGGACGCCGGGGCGGCGTTCTACCGGTTCGACCAGATCCCCAGCCCGAAGGCGTACAAGGACGCCTACCGGGCAAGGCTGGACGCCCTCCCGCTCGACGAGGTGGGTCGGGCCGCGCTGCGGGCCGAGGTGCTCGTGGCGTACCGGCACAACACCGAGGTCCTCGCCGCCCTGTCCCACCTCGTGCCGGCCACGGACGTGGAGGTGGCCGCGTGACCGCCCCGTTCGGCGCCGACGTGGTCGCCGCCGTCTGCCGGCACATGAACGACGACCACGCCGGGGACTCGCTGCTCATCTGCCGCACGCTCGGCGGGCAGCCGGCGGCCACCCGGGCCCGGGCCACCGGCCTGGACGCCGAGGGGATGGAGTTCGCCGTGACCGTGGACGACATCGAGGTCCCGGTGCGGGTGCCGTTCGCCCACCGGCTGAGCGAACGCGCCCAGATCCGGCAGGAGGTGGTGCGGATGTACCGGGAGGCGTGCCAGCGACTCGGGCTCCCGCCCCGCCAGTCCGGCTGACCGGACGGCGGTCGCGCCGGCGCGATGTGGCGCGGCGGCGCGACGCCGCCGCACCAACCGGCCACCGCACCCGGTGGGCGATCCCGACCCGTGACCCACGCCGCGGCTCCACAGGGGACGGTGGCGGGGCGCCGGTCGTCGCCGGATTGTGCGACCCTGGGATCGACTGCCCGGGTCACCGGAGGTGATGGCCACGTTACGACTGTGCGAGCTCGTCGCCGTGCCCGGCGCCACCGCGGTGACCCTCGACGTCGCCGCCGGCGCCACGGCCGCCCTGGCCGCCGCCCCGCCGATCGGCACCGCCGTCGCCCGGGTGGTGAGCGGGCTGGCCCCGCCGGTCGCCGGCCGGGTCCTGGTCGGCAACCGGGAGGTAACTACCCTGGCACCGCCGCAGCGCCGCATCGCCTACGTGCCGGCCGGCGGCGCGCTGCTGCCCCACCTGAGCGTGCGCCGCAACATCGCCTACGGCCAGCGCCGACGGGAACGGGTGCGGGACATGGCCGACGCGTGGACGGCGACGGTGGTCGACCGGCTGGAGCTGGCTCCGACGCTGGAGCTGCGACCGCACCTGCTGTCGGAGGCGCAGCGGTTCCGGGTGGCGCTCGCCCGGGCGGTGGCCTGCCTGCCCGAGGTGCTGGTGATCGACCTGCCGACCGGACCGGCCGGCGGTGGGCGGCTGACCGACCTGGTCGGCAGGCTCTCCCCGACGAACACCCCGGGGGTGGCGGTGCTGGTGTGCACGGCCGACCCGGGCTCGCTGGCCGACGTGCCGGTCGTCGCCGAGGTGGGCGGGTGACGCCGGTGGGCCGGGCCGCGCCGGCGGCGCGGCTGAGCCGCCGCACCCTGCTGCGGGCCACCGCCGCGCTCACCGCGACGGCCGGCGCGGGCTGTGCCGCCACGCCGCCGGCGGTCCAGGTCGCGGTCGTGTGGAGCGGCGGCGAGCTGGCCCGTTTCCGCGAGGTCGTGGGCAACTACGGCGCCGACGTGCAGGTGATCAGCGCCGGCAACGACATCGACGCGTTCCTGCGCGCCCGCCAACTGGCCGGCACCAGCCCCGACGTGGCGATCCTGCCCCGGTCCGGGCTGGTCGTCGAGTACGCCCGGCGCGGCTGGCTGCGCGAGCTGACCCCCGCCACCAGCTACGCCCTCCCGCCCGGCATGGCCGACCTGCTCTCCGCCGACGGGCGCCGCTACGGCGTCTGGGTCAAGGCGGCCCACAAGTCGCTGTTCTGGTACTTCCCGTCGATGCTCCCCGCGCCGCCGCGCACCTGGGACCAGCTCGTGACGCTCACCCGGCGGCTCGGCGCGCGGGCCCGCTCGGGCGACGGCCCGGCGCCGCTGGCCGTCGGCGCGGCCGACGGGTGGGTGCTCACCGACTGGTTCGAGAACGTGCTCGCCGACGTGGCCCCGCCCGGCCACTACGAGGCGCTGGCGCGCGGCGAGGCCGACTGGCGGAGCCCGTCGGTGCACACGGCGCTGGACCGGCTCGCCGAGCTGTGGGGCGTCGACGGCGCGTTCCCCGGCGGCGGTCGCCGGGCCCTGCTCACCCAGTACGAGGAGTCGGTGATCCAGGTGGTGCACCACCGGCGGGCCACGATGCTCTTCGAGGCCGACTTCGTCGACGACGTCAGCCGCCGGTTCCGCCGGGGCCCGGAGCAGCCGGAGACCTTCCGCTTCCCGGGCGCCCGGGTGGCCGACGGCCCGCTGATCGTCGGCGGTGACGCCGCCGTGGCGTTCGCCGGTTCGGCCCGTGGGGCGGAGCTGGTGCGCTGGCTCAGCGGCGGCTCCGCCTTCCAGCCGTGGCTGCGCGCCGGCGGCTACCTCTCCCCCAACGTGTCCGTGCCGCTGGGCGACTACCGCGATCCCGTCCGCCGCCGCCTCGCCGCCGAGCTACGCACGGCCGAGGCGGTGCGCTTCGACCTGTCCGACCGGCTGCCGGGCCCGTTCACCGGCTCCGACGGGGTGGGCATCTGGCGGATCATGCAGGACTTCTTCGCCGACGTCACCGACGGGGTCCCCGCCGGCAGGGCGACCCGGCGGGCCGTCGGGCAACTGGCGGCGGCGGCCCGGTCGGCGGGCGGCGGCCGATGAGCCGGGTCCTGGGCGAGCTGGCGGTCCTCGACGACGTCGGGCCGCCCCGGCGCGGGCGGGCCTACCCGGCGGCGGGGGCCACCTCGGCGCTGCTGCTGCCCGCCCTGCTGCTGCTCGGCGGGCTGGTGGCGTGGCCGGTGCTGCGTACGCTGCACGCCAGCGTCACCACCGACGGCCGGTGGGTGGGCGCGGAGCACTTCCGCACCGCGCTGGCCGCGCCCGGCACCGGCGCCGTGGTGGGACGCACGCTGCTCTGGGCGCTGCTGGTGCCGGCGGTGGTCACCGTCCTGGGCTACCTGCTCGCCGCCGCCTCGCGCCGCTCGCAGGAGGGCGGGCTGGTCCGCCTCATCCTGGTGGTGCCCACCGCGCTGCCGCTGGTGGTCACCGGGGTCACCTTCCGGCTGATGTACGACCCGGACCCGGAACGCGGGCTGGCCACGCTGGTCGCGGCGACGCTGACCGGCCGGTCGGCGGCCGACGCCCCGCAACTGCTCGGCCCCCGCCTGGTCACGGTGGCACTGATGTCGGCGTTCGTGTGGGCGTGGGTCGGGCTGGCCGTGCTGGTGTTCCGGGCCGCCCTCGACGCGGTGCCGCCCAGCCTCGCCGACGCGGTGCGCGCCTACGGCGGCAACCGCCGCGACGTGCTCTGGGACGCGCAGTGGCGGCCACTGCTGCTGCGCACCGTGGCGGTGGTGTTCACCCTGGCGGCGCTCGGCACCGCCCGGACGTTCGACCTGATCCTGGTGATGACGCCCGGCTCGGTGCGCGACGAGGCGTCGGTGCTCGCCCTGCGGGTCTGGCAGACCTCCAACGGCGCCACCACCGGCGAGGGCGCCGCGCTCGGCGTGGTGTGGCTGGTGGCGGTGGCCGCCGGCATGCTGGTAGCCGCGCTGTTCGTGCGGCAGGCGTGGCCGCCGCCCCGGGACCCGGTGCCCGTCGCGCCCGAACCGGTGGCGCCCGCGCCACGCCGGACGATCCGGCTGCTGGTGGCGGGCGCGGCGGTCGCCTGGCTGGTGCCGCTCGGGGTGCTGCTCGCCACCTCGCTGCACGGGACGGTGGACGCGGCGGCCCGGGGCTGGTGGTGGAGCCCGCCCGGCCTCGACTCCTACCGGGACCTGCTGACCGGCGCGGAGCTGTGGCGCACGCTGGGCTTCACGCTGGTGCTGGCGACCGTGGTCACCGCCGTGGTGCTGGGCGTCGCGCTGCTCGCCGCGTACCCGCTGGCCTGGCTGACCGGGCCACCCGCCCAGGCCACCGGGCTGCTGCTGATGGCCGCCAGCATCGTGCCGGTGCAGGTCATCGCCGGGCCGGTCAACGAGGTGCTCGGCGTGGTGCTCTCCTCCGGCACGGCGCGTGGCCTGGCGCTGGTGCACGTCGCGCTGGGCGTGCCGTTCGCCGTGCTGGTGCTGCGCAACGCGTTCGCGGACCTGCCCGCCGAGCAGGTACGCGCGGCCCGGGTGGGCGGGCGGCACTGGTGGGGCACCCTGCGGCTGCTCGCCCGGCACAACCGCCCGGCCGTGGTGGCGGTCGCGGTGCTGGAGTTCGTCCAGGTGTGGAACGACCTGGTGGTGGGTCTGCTGTTCAGCGGTCCCGGCGCGCTGCCGCTGGGGCTGTTCCTCGCCGGCCAGACCCGGGGCTTCGCGGCCAACAGCGGGGCGCTCGCCGCCGGCTCGGTCATCGCCTCCGTCCTGCCGGTGCTGCTGGTGGTGCTGGCCCGCCGCCAGCTCGTCGCCGGCCTGGTCGCCGGGGGCGTGCGGTGACGGGGCCGGCTCGCCGCTCGCGGCGGCCCCGGCGGCTGAGCCTGCTGCTCGCGATCGGCGGCGTGGTCGGCGGCACGGTCAGCGCGGTCCTCGGCAACGTCACCGGCAACCTGCTCTCCGAGCTGTCCGTAGCCCAGCTCGGCTCGGCGAGCGCCGGGGTGATCGTGCTCGGCCTCGCCGCCGCGATGATCGTGGAATGGCGCCGCCAGCGGCAGCAGGCCGCGACGCCGGACGACACCGAACCGCCGCCCGTCGCCGGCGCGCCCACCCTGCCGTGGCCGGCCGGGTTCACCGGGCGGGCCGGGCACGTCGACGCGATCATCGACCTGTTGGAGAAGGAGCACGCGGTCGCGGTGGTCGGCCGGCGGGCCGTCGGCACGTCGGCCTGCGCCATCCAGGCCGCCAACCTGTGCCGGGACGACTTCCCGGACGGCCAGTACTACCTGGACCTGCGCCGGGGCGGGCGGCGGCACGACGCCCGGCAGGTGCTGACCGCGCTGGCCCGGATCCTCGGCACCCGGCCGCCGGCGTCGGGGCGCGCCGACGACCTCGCCGACGCCGTCGACGAGCTGAGCGGCCAGCTCGACGGCCGGGCGACCCTCGTGGTGCTGGACAACGTGGACGACCCGGCCCAGGTCCGGCCGCTGCTGCCGCCGACCGCGCGGACGTGCCGCCTGCTGCTGGCCGGCACGGGAGCGTTGGCCGCGGTGGACGGGGTGGTGGCGCACGGGATCGCCGAGCCGGACGCCGACGACGCCGTCGAGCTGTTCGCCGCCGCCGGTGCCGCCGCGCCCGTCGCCCGGCCGCACCGCCCGGACCCGCGAACCGACCCGGCGGTACGCGACCTCGTCGAACTCTGCGGGCGGCAGCCCCGCACGGTCGCGGAGCTCGGCCGGCGTACGGCGCAGCACGGGTGGCGGCACAGCGACGTGCTCGACGCGCTGCGCCGCGCCGTCGACACGCCCCCGCACCAGCACGTCGCCGCCTCCCCGGCGACCCTGCTGGTGACCGCGCGGGACACCGCGTACCACGCGCTGGGCGGCGAGGCAGGGCGGTTGTGGCGGCTGATGTCGCTCAGCCCGGTGCCGCTGGACCGGCCGACGATCGGGGCGCTGGCCGGCCGCCGCCCGGACCGGGTGGCCGCCCTGCTGCACGAGCTGGCCGCCGGCGGGTTCGTCACCGGCGCGCCCGGGGACCGCTACGAGGTGCGCCCGCTGCTGGCCCCGTACGCCCGGATGCACCTGCGCGACGCGGAGCCGGCGCGGCGGCGGGTCGCCGCGCAGGCCCGGCTCACCCGACACCTGGCCCGGCGGGCCGAGCGGCACGCCGCGAGCCTCGCCGTGGTCGGCTCGCCGCCGGACCGGGAGCCGACGCTGGCGCTGGACGACGACCCGTACGGCTGGTTCGACCTGCACCAGGAGCTGCTGCTGGCCGTGGTCAGGGTGCCGGCGGGCGCGGCGGAGACCCTGCCGCGCCGGGTCCGCCGCTGGTGGTTCCGCCTGGCGGTGGCGCTGTGCGGCTGGCTCGCCCACGCCGAGCGCCTCGACGAGTGGGCGGAGGTGTGCCGCACGGTGCTCGCCACGCCCACCGCCGACGACCGGCCGGAGATCGCCGGCTGGGCGCACAACGAACTGGGGGTGCTGCGCCGCCGCCGGGGCGACCCGCAGGCGGCGGCGACGGCGCTCAGCCTCGCGGTGGCGGAGCGGGGCCGGCGCGGCACCGCGCAGGCGCGGATGAACCTGGGCCTGGTGCTGCTGGACCTGGGGCAGTTCGACGACGCGGTGGAGCACCTGGAGCTGTCGCGGCGGCACCGCTCGGCGGCGGACCGGGCCGGGCACGCGCTGACCGATCTGGGCCTGGGCGCCGCCCGGCTGTCCCGGGGGGAGCTGGAGGTCGCACACCGCCACCTGGTCCGCGCGGCGAACGCCTTCCGCGCGCTCGGCGACGCCCGGGGCTACGCGGCGGCGCTGACCAATCTGGTGCTGGTGCACGCCGGGCTCGGCGAGCACCTCGACGCGGCGCAGTCGTGGCGGGCGGCGCTGCGGGAGTACGAGTCCGTGGCCGATCCGACCAACCGGGCCGCCGCGCTACTCAACGCGGGTGCCGCGCTGTTGTCCACCACGCCGGCCCAGGCCCGGCAGGCGTACGAGCTGCTGGCGGAGAGCCTGCGGCTGCGCGACGGGCGGCCGACGGCCGGCCTGGGGCGGACCCTGCTGCACCTGGGCGACGCGGCGGCGGCCCTCGACGACGCCGACGAGGCGCGGCGGCACTGGGCGGACGCGGCGGGCGTGTGCGAGGAGGCGGGGGACGTCGACGGTCAGGCGGCGGCCGACGCCCGCCTGGTGGGCAGCGACGCGCCGGCCTGAGCGGGGGCCCGCGCCAAGGCTCAGCCGTCCAGCCGGCGCACCATGTTCATGATCGTCTCAAGTTGGGCGCCGCCCTTGATCGGGTAGTTGGTCGCGCCCAGGTAGCCCCACCAGTCCCAGCAGCCGTTCGGGTTCGTGGCGGTGGTGCCGGCCTGCGGATAGAGCACGATCAGGTTGTTGGTGTCGGCGTACTGGTTGAGGTTCGCCCGGTCCACGAAGGCGGTGCCGACCGCGCCGTGGCCCTGCAGGCAGCCGTGCAGGGCCACGAGCAGCCGGCACGACTGTCCGGCGGCGCAGGACGCCGGCACGTAGGCGAAACCGTCGGCGCCCATGCTCAGCCCGGGAGCCCAGCCGTTGACGGCGTACGTGTGCTGGCTGAACCGGATCAGGCTGCCGCCCAGCGGGCCGGTGTTCGGCGCCCGCACGCTGCCGAGGAGCTTGCCCAGCAGGGCGTTCTGCGGGTCGGTGCCGCAGTCGTCGAGGAACGGCGAGGCGGTGACGGTGCACCCCAGGGTCCCGTACGGGGTGACCCAGGCGTGGCCGGCCGGGGAGCCGCTGTCGTACTGCACGCTGGCACCGAAGTGCTGGTAGTACCGGACCAGGTCGTCGGTGACGGACTTCTTGACGACGGTGTCGTTGGTGCCGTGGAAGACGTACACGGGATCGCCGGACAGGTTGCCCACCGGGTCGACCCAGCCGTAGGAGGCCCACGTCCGGGTGTACGTCTGGAGGGCCGACACGTTCGTGGGGTACGCGTTGTCGCCGCAGCCGCCGAGCGCCTGGGCGACGTTGTTCTGCGCGCAGTAGTACGGCCCCGCGGCGAAGACCGCCGCGCCCCGGATCCGCGACGAGTAGGCGACGTGCAGCTGGGTGGCCATGTAGCCACCGGAGGAGACGCCGGCGACGTACACGCCGGAGACGTTGTGGGGGCGCAGGGTCCCGGCGACCGGGGCCTTGGTGGCCGGGGTGGCGGCCTGGGCGGGGGCCGCGGTCGTGAGGACGAGCAGCAGGGCGGTGACGAGGGCGGCGGTGGCCTTCAGCGGTACGGTCATGGCGCTCTCCTGTCCGGGAGCGGCGGCGGTGGTGCCGGCGTGCGCAGACGCTAACGTGACGCAGTGCACAGTGGACATGAGTGCCGTCGACACCTCGGGTGACGTCGGAATGTCCGAGACCGACACAGGGGCCGCCCCGATCGGCCCTCAGGTGGGGCCACCGCCCGGCTGCGGCCCGCTGCGCGCGGCGTCGCCAGCGGCGACCCTCACTCGGCGCGCCACACGGCCTCGCGGGGCGGGCCGGGCTCGGCCCAGCACAGCCCGCCCTTGGCGGCCACGCCCGGCAGCCCCTCGACCATGCGGCTGATGTCCACGAGCGACGCCAGCGACACCACGACGTCGTTGCGCAGGTCCGCCACCGCCGTCTCGAGGTCGTCCTCCTCCGCCGCCCAGTCGATGTCCGCCGCCCGCAGGTCGGCCACCGCGTGGTCGGTGAGCACCTGCGGATCGGTCACGGCCACCGTGAGCCGGCAGTACACGTTGAGGGTGAGCGGTTCCGGGGCGCCGACGTCGGTCATGCCCTCAGCATGACCCACCCGGGCGGATCGGGACCAGACGCTTTCACTTAGGGCTTGACCTAAGTTTGCGTCGCCGGCATACTTAGGTTCATGCCTAAGCAATCGGGCGGCGGAGCCGGAAGCGACGACGGGACCCTGGACGGCGTGTTCCACGCGCTGTCGGACCCGACCCGCCGCCGGGTCGTCGAGCTGCTCGGCCGGGGGCCCGCGACAACCAGCGAGCTCGCTCGTCCGTTTGACATGGCACTGCCGTCGTTCACCCAGCACCTGGGCGTCCTCGAGCGCTCCGGCCTGGTGACGTCGGAGAAGAAGGGGCGCGTGCGGACCTACCGGCTCGCCCCCCAGCCGCTCGAGCACGTCGACACCTGGCTCGCCGGTCAGCGCGCGACATGGTCCCGGCGCCTCGACCAGCTCGACTCGTTTCTCCACGACCTGAAGGAGCAGCAGACATGACCGCCTACCCGAGCGTGAACCCGAATCTCGACCTCGTCC
Source organism: Micromonospora sp. AMSO12t (assembly GCF_008806585.1). Classification (NCBI taxonomy): domain Bacteria; kingdom Bacillati; phylum Actinomycetota; class Actinomycetes; order Micromonosporales; family Micromonosporaceae; genus Micromonospora; species Micromonospora sp. AMSO12t. The sequence goes on along the minus strand of NZ_WAAS01000034.1, from coordinate 15,887 downwards.
TGGAGCGCACCGTCGACGTCGCGCCCGAGCTGGTCTGGAAGGCCTGGACCACGCCCGAGCTGATCGTGCAGTGGTTCGCCCCGCGGCCCTGGTCGACCTCGTCCTGCGAGATCGACCTCCAGCCCGGCGGCAGGTTCAACACGGTGATGCGCTCGCCCGAGGGCGAGGAGTACCCGAGCACCGGCTGCATCCTGGTCGTCGAGGAGGGCTCGACGCTGATCTTCACCTCGGGGCTGGGCCCCGGCTTCCGCCCCCAGGTGGTCAGCGACGACCTCCCGTTCACCGCGATCATCAAGCTCGAGCCCACCGGCACCGGCACGAAGTACACGGCCACCGCGATCCACGCCGACGCCGCGGCGAAGAAGTCGCACGAGGAGATGGGCTTCGCCGAGGGCTGGAGCGCCGCGCTGGACCAGCTGATCGAGGTCGTCAAGGGCCTCTGACGGACGCGGCGACGGGATGCGGGCCCCGCCGTACGGACCGGCCGCCGAGCCGGGGGCACGACCGGCTGGTCCCGCATCCCGTCGCCCCGCCGGGGCCGGTCGCGCAAGCCGCCAGGCGGCGGCCCACAGCGACGGCGGCCGTCAGATGTTGGCGGAGTCCGCCGGCACGTCGGTCGGCAGGGCGGGTGCGCCGGCCAGCGGGGCCTCCGTGCGGCAGGACGACCCCACGGTGTAGGCGGTCATCGACAGCGACCCGTACGCGTACCCGTCCACCAGCACCTCCGCGCCGTTGCCGGCGGCGCCGGCCAGGCCGGCGAGGTAGAGCAGCGGAATGAAGTGGTCCGGCGTCGGTACGGCCCGGCCGAAGTCACGGTGGCCGTCCAGCGCGGCCGCCTCGGTCGGCTCGCCGAGCATGACGTCCTTCGCCGCCTCGTCGAACCGCCGCGCCCAGTCGAAGCCCTCGTCGACCATGCGCGGGTCCACCCCCCGCAGGTTGTGCACCACGTTGCCGCTGGTCACGACGAGCACCCCGCGCTCGCGCAACGGGGCGAGCCGCGCGCCCAGGTCCAGGTGGTAGTCCAGGCCCTTGAACGCGTTGATGCTCAACTGGACGACCGGGATGTCCGCGTCGGGAAACGCGTGGGTGAGCACCGACCAGGTGCCGTGGTCGATCCCCCACGAGTCGACGTCCGCCCCGACCCAGGTGGGGTGGACCACGTCGGCGATCTCCTCCGCCAGCTCCGGCAGGCCGGGCGCCGGGTAGCGGACGTCGAACAGCTCCGGCGGGAAGCCGTAGAAGTCGTGGATCGTCCGCGGCCGGGGCATCGCGGTGACGGCGGTGGCGCCGATGTACCAGTGGGCCGACACGACGAGGATCGCCCGGGGCCGCGGGACCGCCCGCCCGAAGGCGCGCCACGCCTGCGTGTAGCGGTTGAGTTCCAGCGCGTTCATCGGGCTTCCGTGACCGATGAACGCGGCCGGCATCACCGCCGGGACGGTCTCGCTGCTCATGCTGCTCCCCCAGGCTCACGGTGAGGCGAGCGTAACCGCTGTCGCGGGGAGCCGCCGGTCAACGCCGGCCGCGACCGGTTGTCACCGGTCGCGGCCGGCGATCGCCGTCAGTCGGACACCTCGCGCCAGGCGGGGTGGTTGCCGCGCCACGCGCCGGCCAGAATGACCGCCGACGTCCGACCGGGGCACTCCTGCACCCGGGAGCGGCCTGACTCGCCGCCGATCCGTACCTGTACGTCCCATCGCTGCCCGTCGGTACGGATGTACACGTCCCGACGCCCACGCTGCGACGTGTCGCCGTTCCACCAGTGTTCTTCGACCCTCACCCCGCGACCGTATAGCAGTTCGTCCGTGGACGACACGGCCGGTGTCGGTCAAGACCACCCCTGGGTGGGGTCACCGGTCAGGCGGACTCCCCCGGCGCCAGGTGGCGGTAGCCGGGCACGGTCTCGGCGAACCAACCGTTCACGCTGGTCAGGCCGCGCTCGTTGAGCTGCGCGTCGTGGATCGGGAACACCCGCTCGGCCCCGACGGCGGTGGCGAAGTCGATCGCCTCGGTGAGCTTCAGCCAGGAGGCCTGCGCCGGGACCAGCAGCGTCTCGACCGGCCGGTCCGGCCGGTGCAGCGAGTCGCCCGGGTGGTAGACCGCGTCGCCGACGAGGTAGCCCAGGTTGGCGCAGTCGGGCTGGCCGCCGTGGATGGCGGCGTGCCGACCGCCGAGCGCGGTCACGGTGAGGCCGGCGGCGGTGAACCGCTCGCCGGCGCCGACCCTGGTCACGGACAGCGGCGCCAGGTCGGGCAGGACGGCGCCCTGCGGGGCGAAGACCGGCACGCCGAGACCCGCCAACCGGAGCACGTCGACGTGGTCGGTGTGCTCGTGGGTGACGAGGACGGCGTCCGCGCCGGCCAGGGCCCGCGGCTCGCTCCAGGTGCCGGGGTCGATGACCAGCACGCCGCCGTCGTGCTCCAGCCGGACGCAGGAGTGGGTGAACTTGGTCAGCCGCATCCGGCGACCGTACGCCGGTGGCAGCGCCCCGTGTGCCCGGCGGCGGGCGGCACGGGCCGTGCCGGAGGGTGGCGGCCCGCTTTCCCGGCCGGTTTCGCCGGACGGCCCGGAGACCGTCCCGGGCCACGTGAGAGGCTGCGGGGCGGAAGGGAGTACCGAGATGGGCGACTACGGCCACCCGCTGGCCTTCGGGGCGTTCCTGACGCCCGGCAACGCCGAGCCCGGGCGGGTGGTGGGCCTCGCCGTGCTGGCCGAGCAGGTCGGGTTCGACCTGGTCACCTTCCAGGACCACCCGTACCAGCCCGCGTTCCTCGACACGTGGACGCTGATGAGCTTCGTGGCTGCCCGCACCGGCACGGTGCGGCTGGCCGCCAACGTGACGAACCTGCCGCTGCGCCCGCCGGCCGTCCTCGCCCGCAGCGTGGCGAGTCTCGATCTGCTCAGCGGTGGCCGGGTGGAGCTCGGCCTGGGCGCCGGCGCGTTCTGGGAGGCCATCGAGGCGATGGGCGGGCGCCGGCTCTCCCCCGGGCAGGGCGTGCGGGCCCTGACCGAGGCGATCGACGTCATCCGCCAGGTCTGGGACGTCGGGGCGCGCGGCGGCGTCCGGGTCGACGGCGAGTTCCACCGGGTGGTGGGCGCGAAGCGGGGCCCCGCGCCCGCCCACGACGTGGGCATCTGGCTCGGCGCGTACAAGCCGCGGATGCTGGCGTTGACCGGGAGCCGGGCCGACGGGTGGCTGCCGTCGCTGGGCTACCTGCAACCAGGCGACCTGGGCAGGGGCAACACGATCATCGACGACGCCGCGCGGGAGGCCGGCCGCGATCCGGCCGACGTGCGCCGCCTGCTCAACGTCACCGGTCGCTTCGCCCCCGTCGGCCGGGGACCACTGGACGGCCCCGCCGAGCAGTGGGCCGAGGAACTGGCCGACCTCGCGCTCAGCGACGGGATCAGCACCTTCATCCTGGGCAGCGACGACCCGGAGGACCTGCGGCGCTTCGCCGCCGAGGTCGCCCCCGCCGTACGCGAACTCGTGGCCGGCGAGCGCGCGGCCGGCGCCGCTGCCGCCGTGACCCCGGCGACGCCCGAAGCCGGCGGGCCGCGGGCGACACCCGGGGGCGCCGGGGCGCAGCCGCCGCCCGCTCCCCGTCCGCCCGCCGGCGCGGGGTCCTTCGCCGTCGTCCCGACGCCCGACGACGGCGTGCGCCGCAGCGCGATCCGGGTCTGGGACGAGGCCACGCGCCCCACCGGCCCCGCGCCCGACCCGGCACGCACCTACAGCCCGCACGACCAGGCCGGCGCCCAGCACCTGATCGACGTGCACGACGGGCTACGCGCCGAGCTGACCCGGCTGTACGACCTGGTGGAGCAGGTGGGCGCCGGGCTGGTCGACGCGGGCACGGCCCGCTCCCACATCAACACCATGACCATCCGGCAGAACAAGTGGACCCTGGGCACGTACTGCGAGTCGTACTGCCGGGTCGTCACCACCCACCACACGCTGGAGGACCGGGGGATCTTCCCGCACCTGCGCCGGGGCGACGACCGCCTCGCCCCGGTGCTGGACCGGCTGGAGCAGGAGCACCACGCCATCCACGACGTGCTGGAACGCGTCGACCGGGCGCTGGTCGCGTTCGTCTCCGTCGCCGACGGGATGGCCGAGCTGCGCGCCGCGGTCGACCTGCTCAGCGACACCCTGCTGTCCCACCTCGCCTACGAGGAACGCGAGCTCGTCGAGCCGATCGCCCGGCTCGGCCTGAACTGAAGCCGCCGCCCCACGGCGTGCCGGCGGATCGGAACCGAGCCCGCCGTCGCGCGGCGTGGCGGAGGATCGGGGCATGCCGCGACCACCCGGGCGGGGGCACCGCCGCCTGCCGCACACCGCCGACGTCCGCATCGAGGCGTGGGCGCCGAGCCGGGAGGAGTGCGTCGCCGAGGCGGTCGCCGCGCTGGTCGGGACGTTCGTCGACCCCGCCGGGGCGCCACCGGGCCCGCAGCGGGAGTTCCGTGCGCCGGCCGGTGACGACGACGCGGACCTGCTGGTGGGCGTACTCGACGAGGTGATCTTCCGGATGGAGACGGCGGGTGAGCTGCCGCTGCGCACCGACGTGGCCGACGACGGCGCCGGCGGCCTGGTGGTGCGCTGGCGCACGGCGGACACCGACGCCGTCGAGCTGGTCGGCGCGGTGCCGAAGGCCGTCTCCCTGCACGGGCTGCGCTTCGGCCCCGACCGCGGGGGCTGGTGCTGCGCGGTGACGCTGGACGTGTGAGCCCCCGCGCCCGGTCCTACCCGCGCCGCCCGCTCAGCCCTTCACCACGCCGAGCGGGACCAGCCGGGCCACCTTGCGGCACAGTCCGGCGCCCTCGGCGGCGGCCACCACCGCCGAGACGTCCTTGTACGCCGCCGGCATCTCCTCGGCCAGGCCGCGCCCGGACGCCCCGCGAACCGCGATGTCCCGCGCCTCCAACTGGGCACGCGGGTCCAGCCCGCGCTCCGACCGCACGGCCTGCTTGCGGCTCTGCACCCGGCCGGCCCCGTGGCAGGTGGACGCGAAGGCCGGCGCCCCCGGCACGCCGGTGAGCACGTACGAGCCGGTGCCCATGGAGCCGGGGATCAGCACCGGCTGGCCCACGTCCCGCAGGTCGTCGGGCAGGTCGTCGTGGCCGGGCGGCAGCGCGCGGGTGGCCCCCTTGCGGTGCACACACAGCGCGCGGCGCTCGCCGTCGACGCCGTGCGTCTCGATCTTCGCGAGGTTGTGCGAGATGTCGTAGACCAGGTCGAGCCGGCTGCCGGTGACCCGGGCGAAGACCTTCCGGGCGGCGTCGGCCAGCAGTTGCCGGTTCGCCCGGGCGTAGTTGGCGGCGGCGGCCATCGCGCCCAGGTAGGCGCGGCCCTCGGCGGAGGAGACCGGGGCGCAGGCGAGCTGGCGGTCCGGCACCTCGATGCCGTGGCGGGCCATCACCTTCTCCATCTGCCGCACGTAGTCGGTGCAGATCTGGTGACCCAGCCCCCGGGAGCCGCAGTGGATCATCACGCAGACCTGGCCGGGGCGCAGCCCGAAGGCGGTGGCGGCGGTGTCGTCGTACACCTCCTCGACGGCCTGGACCTCCAGGAAGTGGTTGCCGGAGCCGAGGCTGCCGACCTGGCGCGCGCCGCGCTCGATCGCCCGCTCGCTGACCCGCGCCGGATCGGCGTCGCCGACGGCACCGGCGTCCTCGCAGCGGTGCAGGTCCCGCTCGACGCCGAAGCCGCGCTCCACCGCGTACCGGGAGCCGCCGCGCAGCACCGCGTCGAGTTCCGCGCGCGTCGACAGGTGCCATACCGCGCCCCGGCCCATGCCGCGTGGGGTCGCCTCGCCCAGCCCGTCCATCAGCGCGTCGAGGCGGGGCCGCAGCCCGTCGCGGTCGAGGTCGGCGGCGAGCAGCCGGACGCCACAGGAGATGTCGAAGCCCACCCCGCCGGGCGAGACCACGCCGCCGTTCGCGACGTCGGTGGCGGCCACCCCGCCGATCGGAAACCCGTAGCCCCAGTGCACGTCGGGCATGGCGTACGAGGCGTCGACGATGCCGGGCAGCGTGGCGACGTTCGCGACCTGCTCCAGCGACCTGTCCTCCCCGGCGTCGGGCAGCAGGGACCGGGACGCGAACACCACCCCCGGCACCCGCATCGGGTCGTGCCGGTCGATCCGGAAGCGGTACGGCGACTCCTCGACCAGCTCCATTCCCGGCGGCTACCCGAGCGGACGGCCCTTACACCCGCTCGCCGGCCGCCGGCCGCCGCATCGCCCAGACGTCGGGCCCGCCGGCGGGCACCCGGGCCTGGCCGGTCACCGAGAAGCCCAGCCGCCGGTAGAACCGCACGTTCGGCTCCGACGAGGTCTCCAACACGGCGGGCAGGCCGGCCCGGTCGGCCTCAACCAGGCCGGGCCGCAGCACCCGGGCCCCCAGCCCTCGGCCCTGGGCGGTCCGGCGCACGCCGACGGTGGCGAGCAGGAACGCCGGCTCGGCCGACCGCAGGGAGGCGCAGGCGGCGTCGGCGGCGTGCAGCGCCGGCTGCCGGTCGCCGGCAAGTTCGGCGTTGCGGGCCGCGACGGCGGCCCAGACCTCGTCCGGCACCGGCCGGTCCGGGCGCAGCCAGACCGCCACCGCCGCCAGCCGGCCGTCGGCGTCCGCCGCCGCCCAGACGTCGCCGTAGGGCAGCCCGACGGCGGCGACGGTGCCGGCGAACATCGCCCCCAGCCGCTCCCGGTGCCGGTCGGCGGCGACCGTCCAGGCCATCCAGGGGTACCCGTCGAAGGCGTCGGCGAGCACGTCGGCCGCCTCGGCTGTCGACTCCGGCCCGATCCGGCGTACGTCGAACTCCATGCCGTCCTCCTCGCGCGCCGCCGCCCGGCCGGCGCAGTGCGCGATCATGCCACGGCCCCCGGGGCCGGCGCCCGGGATTATCGGGTGCTCAGAGCCGGTAGAACGCCCGGTAGCGGCGGATCAGCCGCCACTGCACCAGCACCGCCGCCACGGTCAGCAGGATCATCACCAGGGTCGCGGCGGCGGCGTAGCCGTAGCGCAGGTACTCGAAGCCGGTGCGGTAGACGAACAGCGACAGGTAGGTGGTGGCGTACGGGGGTGGGCCGCCGTCGGTCACCACGAAGGCCGGCACGAAGGAGAAGTGCAGGCTCTGGATGGCGTCGCGCACCGCCAGCAGCCCCAGCACGGGCGCCATCAGCGGCAGCGTGACCCGGCGGAAGACGTCCCAGCCGGTGGCGTCCTCGATCGCCGCCATCTCGTAGACGTCGCGGGGCAGCGCGCGGCGGGCGGCCAGCAGCACCACGAAGGTCTCGCCGATGGTGAACAGGCTCATTCCGACGATCGCCGCGCGGGCGTCGGTGGGGTCGGTGAGCCACTGCGGCGGGGTGCGTCCCAGCGCGGTCAGGCCGTTCTCCCCGCCCGTGCGCAGCAGCTGGTTGATCGGGCCGTAGAGGGGGTTGAGCAGCCAGAGCCAGAGCAGCCCGTAGGCGATCTCCGGCACCGCGGTCGGCAGCACGGCCGCGGTGCGGGCGCCGCCGACGCCGACCGCGCGGCGGTGCAGCAGCAGCGCCAGGCCGAGGGCGAACAACACCCGCAGCGGTACGGCCACCAGCGCGAAGACCAGCGAGTTGGTCAGCGACACCCGGAACACCGGGTCGTCCAGCAGCGCCGCGAAGTTGTCCAGCCCCACCCAGCGGGGCGGGCGCAGCAGGTCGTACTCGGTGAAGGCCAGCGCCAGGGTGACCGCGGCGGGCAGCAGCACCAGTCCGACCAGCCCCACCAGGTACGGCGCCAGCATCAGCGCCAACTGCCGACGCGAGCGGCGGTCCGTCGTCGTCACGGGGCGTACCGGCGGCCGGAGCCGGCGTGGAAGACGTGCACGTCGGCCCAGCGCACCCCGACGCGTACCGGCGCGCCCCTTCCGGGCCGGCGGGCGGCGGGCACCCGGGCGACGACGGGGTGCCCGCCGGCGAGCCTCAGGTACGCGTACGCGTCCTCGCCGACCACCTCGACCCGGTCGACGGTGGCGTCCGTCCCGTCGGTCGCGCCTAGGACGACCGCCTCGGGCCGGAAGCCGAGCTCCATCCCGTCGTGGTCCGCCCCCGGGACGGGGGCGCCGTCGGGGCGCAGCGGACCGTCGGCCGGGAGCAGGTTCATCGCGGGGGAACCGACGAAGCGGGCGACGAAGGTGGTGGCCGGGGTGCGCCAGATCTCGTCGGGGGTGCCGACCTGCTCGATGCGCCCGTCGCGCAGCACGGCGATCCGGTCGGCGAGCACCAGCGCCTCGGTCTGGTCGTGGGTGACGTGCACCATCGTCGCGCCCAGCCGGTCGTGCAGGGCCCGCAGCTCGGCGCGCATCTGCACCCGCAGCGCCTGGTCGAGGTTGGACAGCGGCTCGTCGAGCAGGAACACGTCCGGCTCGCGCACCAGCGCCCGGGCCAGCGCCACCCGCTGCCGTTCGCCGCCGGAGAGCTGCCCGGGCCGCCGGTCCAGCAGCCCGGCGCAACCGACGGTCTCCGCCGCCGCCCGCGCGCGTTCGCGGGCCGCCGCGCGGGGCGTGTCGCGTACCTCCAGGCCGAAGGCGATGTTCTCCGCGACGCTCAGGTGCGGGAAGAGCGCGTACGACTGGAAGACCATCGACACGTTGCGCCGGCCCGGGCGCTCGGCGGTGACGTCCCGGCCGGCGATGCGGACCCGCCCGGCGGTGACCGGTTCCAGGCCGGCGACGACCCGCAGCACCGTCGACTTACCGGCCCCCGACGGTCCGAGCACCACCAGCAGCTCGCCCCGGGCGGCGGCCAGGTCCACCTCGTGCAGCACGGTCGCCCCCCGGTACGCGGCCGAGACGCCGGCCAGGGCGAGACCCGGATCGCTCACCCGTGCTCCCCGCGGGCGAAGATCGGCCGGGTCTGCCGGTCGAGGTCGCGGATCACGTCGTCGAGCCGGTCGCCCCGGTGCATGGCGTTCTCCAGGATGCCGTAGGTGACGTCCTCGATCTCCGGCCAGGTGGAGACGGTCGGCAACGCCCGGACGGTGGGGATCGCGTCGAGGAAGACCTTGGCGCTGCGCGGCGGCTGGGCGGGGCCGAGGAACGCCGGGGACTGCGACACCCCGATGTGCGACGGGACGGTACGGCCGGTGGCCGCGATGATCCGCTGCCCCTCCTCGGCGATGGCGAACTCCAGGAACCGCCACGCGGCGTCCTTGTGCTTCGCGCCCCGGGTCATGCAGTACGCGTCGGAGTGCAGCACCCCGACCTGCTCCTTGTAGACGGGCAGCGGCGCGACGTCCCACTCGAAGCCGGTGATCGAGCGGAACGTGGTGGTGGAGCGGCGGGAGCTCATCAGCATGGCGAGCCGGCCGTTGGCGAAGCGCGACTCGTCGTCCTCGGCCTCCACCTCCTCGTCGGTGGGCACCACCCCGTACGCCAGCCGCAGGTCCACGAGGTTCTTCAGCGCCTCCCGGGCGGCCGGGGTGTCCAGGGTCAGCCGGGTCGGTTTCGCCGGGTCGTCGACGATCTCGCCGCCGCCGGACCAGACGAACGGGGCGAGCCGGATGATCGACGGCTCGACGCCGAGGCCGTGCACGGCCGGGCGCAGCGCCGCGCCCTCGCTCTCGGTGGCCCTGACCACCACGCCCCGCGAGTCGCGGGTCATCGCGGTCGCGGTGGCGACCAGGTCGTTCCAGGTCCAGCCGACCCTCGGCTCCGGCACGCCGTGCTTCGCGAACAGGGTGCGGTTGTAGTAGACGGCCAGGCTGGAGACGTTCTGCGGCAGGCAGAGCTGCCGGCCCTGCCACCGGAAGGCGTTCCAGGCCACCGGGTAGTAGTCGGCCGGGTCGACGGCTGCGGAGGCAGCCAGCCGGTCGTCCAGCGGCTCGATGACGTCCTTGGCGGCGAACTGGCCGTAGAAGCGGTAGTTCATCAGGAACAGATCGGGCGGGGCGCCGCCGGCCACCGAGGTGGCGAGCCGGGCCAGCAGGTCCTTGCGGTCGCTGGCCTCGACGAGCTGCACGTCGGCGCCGGGACGGGCCTTCTCGTACGCCTCGACGAGGGTGCGGTAGGCGGCGAGTTCCTCGGGGGCGCCGAAGACCAGCAGCCGCACCGGCCCGTCGGCGGACGACCCGGCGCCGGAGCCGCACCCGGTGGCGGCCAGCACAGCGGTGAGCAGCAGCGCGAGCAGCGCCTTCGGTCGCGTCGTCGGTCGCATCGTCAGTCTTGTCCCGTCGGGTCGTCGTGGTGGAGGAAGCGCCGCTGGGCGAGCACGAAGACGGCCAGCGCCGGCACCGTGGCCAGCACCGCGCCCGCCAGGAACACCGGGAAGTTCGTCGGGTCCAGCACCGACAGGGAGCGCAGCGCCAGCGGCAGGGTGAACAGGTCGCGGTCGTAGACGTAGACCAGCGGGTCGAGGAAGTTCGACCAGGTGAGCACGAAGGTCAGCGCGGTGAGGCCGGCGGTGACCGGACGCACCAGCGGCAGGGCGACCCGCCACCAGGTGCGCAGCGGCGACAGGTCCGCCACCAGGCAGGCGTCGTAGAGATCGGTCGGCAGCGCGCGGAACGCCAGGTGGTAGACCAGGACGTAGAGCGGCGAGGTGCCCAGCAGCGCCGGGGCGACCAGCGGCACCAGGGTGTCGGTCAGGTTGAGCATCCGGAAGATCGCGAAGCGGGGCACGAGCAGCGCCGTGGCCGGCACCATCAGCGCCACCAGGGAGGCCGCCACGACGACGCCGGTGACGCGCGGGGCGATCCGGGTCAGCGCGAAGCCCGCCAGGGAGGCGACGAGCACGCTCAGCGGCACGGCGACGACCGCGACCAGGACCGAGTTGAGCGAGGCGCGCAGCAGCCCGCCCAGCTCGACGGCCTGCCGGTAGCCGGTGGTGGAGACCGGCTCCGGCACGAGCTGCGGGGTGGGCGGCGGCGGCAGGCCCGGCTCGGTGAGCGAACCGGAGACCAGCAGCAGCAACGGTGGGACGAAGACGAGCAGGACGAAGGCCGCGCCGAGGGTCCGCCAGGCGCGGCCGGCCGCCCCGGGCAGCGGTGCGGGGCCGCGCACGCGGCCCCGCACCCTGTCGTCGCCGATGGTCGCCTGCCTCAGAGCGTGAGCTGCCAGGCGCCGAGGCCGTGCGAGGCGGCGTACAGCACCCGCTTGCCCGGCACGACGGTCAGCCCGGCGACCTCCACGTTCGGCATGCCCCGGGCCGCCTTCACCCAGGTCGTGGCGCCCTTGGCCAGCCGCAGCACGCCGAAGTCGGTGGCCGCGTAGAGGGTGCCGGTCACGTCGTCGCGGACCAGGTCGGTGATCGGCTGGTCGCCGAAGTCGTACGACCGGTCGGTCCAGGTCGCGCCCGTGCCCGCCAGCCGCACCTCGAACGCGTGCCCGAGGGTGGCCGGGGTGTTCGAGTTGAAACCGCTGTAGGAGACCCACGCCCGCGCCGGGTCGGCCGGGTCGACGTGGACGCTCGTGACGAAGCGGTTCGGCGTGGCGGCGGTGTCGATGCGCGTCCAGGTGACCGCCGACGCCGGCTCGGCGTCGACGTTGCGGGACACGAAGACCCGGCCGGTGCTGGTGGCCGCGTACGCCGTGGACGAGTCGGAGGCGACGCGCTCGACGACCGAGACGGCCCCGCCGGCCCGGTCGCCCCACGCGGCGTCGGTCAGGTTGACCGTGCCCAGCGGCGCGAAGTCGCCGCACTGCGCCTCGAAGGTGCCGGTCCAGGTGTTGCAGATCCGGTCGGCCTCGGCCAGGCTCCGGTCGCCCAGCCCGAACGTCTTCGTCCGGTAGACGGTGCGCGAGGTGCCGGCGAAGATCGTCCCGCTGACCTTCGGGTCGGTGGTCACCGGGGCGTAGAACAGGGTGCCCGGGTGCCCGAAGACCGGGTCGGAGATCGAGATCCAGCTGCCCACATCACCGTTGTTGAAGTTCACCTCGGGCGAGGCGTCGTAGAAGGTGTGGAAGCGGAACTCCGGCCTGCCGACGTCGAAGCCGGACGCGCCACCGTCACCGATCATCGTGTTGACCCAGCGCCGGCGCTCGCCCTTGTTCTCCCAGGTGCCGTTGTCCTGGGTGCCACCCTGGAGCAGCCGATGGTCGTGCGGGCTGGCCGAGAGGCTGATGAACTGCAACGTGTTCATGCCCTTGTTGATGCCGTCGAGCTTCGACGGGATCTTCGACAGCATCTGCCGGCAGCGGTCCTTCTGCGCCTGCGTGGTCAGGTTGCGGTCCGGGTTGTCGCACCAGGCCGACCGGTCCACGAACTGGCCGCTGGAGCGCATCACGCCGCCGTCGTTGGCCTCGAAGAACTGGTACGGGTTGCGCGGGTTGGTGACCAGGGCGTGCTGGTCGGGGTGCAGGCCGTTGGGGTGCAGCTCGTCGGTGCCGTCGAAGGTCATGTCGGTGCCGCTGACGCCGGCGTCGGTGGAGAGCACCACGGCCCGCTTGTGGGCGACGGTCTCGCCGTAGACGTACGAACCGCCGGTGTAGACGATGTCCGGGTGCCCGGCCGGAGTGTGCACGAACACGTCGTACCAGCACTGGCCGGTGCACTGGTTGTAGGTGGCGTAGCCCGGGTCGGCCGGGTTGGCGCTGCTCAGGTCCGCGAACGCAGGGACGCCGCCGGCCACGTCGTCGCTGCGGAACAGCCGCGAGTACGGGTTGCCGAGGTTGCCCTCGTAGACGTACATGCGGGTCTTGCCGTTCGGCAGGGCGGTCACGTCGATCGCGGCCCGGGTCTGGAAGACCGCCGGGTTGAGCGAGGGCTTGATCTGCGTCCAGGTGGCGCCGGCGTCCGTCGAGCGCCAGACCCCCCGGGCGTACGAGGAGGCGTAGACGGTGTTCGCGTCGCGCGGGTCGAGCTTGACGTAGCGCACGCCGCGCGGCGAGCAGGTGGCGGTGTTGCCGTATTCGGCGGCGCTGCCGGTGCACTGGGTGGCGTCGGCCGAGCCGTTGTGGATGAACTTCCAGTTCGCGCCGCCGTCGGTGGACTTGTAGAGGCCCCACTTCGCGGCGTCGGGCACGGGCCGGGTGACGCCCGTGCAGCAGGAGCCTGACATGCCGCGCAGGGCGGTGGTGGTGGCGACGTAGAGCGTCTTCGGGTCGCCGGGCTTGACGGTGATCTCGCCGATGCCCTTGCCGGCGAGAGCGTCCTTGCCCAGCGGGCCCTTCCAGGTGACGCCGCCGTTGGTGGACTTGTAGAGCCCGACGCCGGCGACGCAGCCGGAGGCGCAGGTGTTGGCCTCGCCGGTGCCGACGTAGATGGTCAGCCCCGTCTTGTCGTTGCGGTCAATCTTGACCGAGCCGGCCGCGTTGATGCCGAGCGGCCCGCCCAGGTAGAACCACTTCGGCTCGGCGGCGAGGACGTTCAGGGTGCCCCAGACGCCGCCGCCGGCCGGCGTGACGTACGCCCGGCAGAGCAGGGCGTTGCAGTCCGGGGCGATGTCGATGGACGTGACCCGGCCGCCCGCGACGTACGCGTTCGGCACGTAGTTGCCGGCGTTGCGGTACTCGGTGAACGGGTAGAGCGCCTCGCTGGGGCCGATGTTCGTCCAGCCTCGGGTGCCGCCGGTGCGCCGCTCGGCGGCGGCGTACGCCGACTTGGAGCGGTCGACCTGGGCGATGCTGATCGTGTCGGTCGGGTACGCGCGCTCCCGGAACTCCTGCTGCGCGGCGTTGCCGGGCCCGTCCGGCGACATGCCGTCGCTGCCCGGCACGGCCTGGCGCAGCCGTTCCATGTGGGCGCCGAGCGCGCCCGGCATCTCCCCGTCGCCGGCGGCCGCGACGGGGGTCGGCACCTCGGCGCCGGCGAAGTGGATTCCGATGAGACCGGTCGACGCCACCAGGGCACCGACCGCCAGTCCTGCGAGCAGATGACGACGTCTGCGCTTCACGAGGTCCCTCCGGCAGATGACGGCGCCACCTCAGCGCGAACCCACGGATAGGCGACCGTCGCTGGCAGCGTCCACGCTGGAGGATGACAGAGCGCATCCACACAGACAACCCCCGGTAGCGACGGGATCGAGTGCGGGGTTGCATCCGCGCGGAGTGGGTAGTGCGCCGGCATGCCATCGCGTTACGAGAACTACCCGAGGATCGCCATCGTCACCGGCGCGGACTCCGGCATCGGCCGGGCCTGCGCCGTCGCCCTCGCGGAGGCCGGCTTCGACGTCGGCGTCACCTGGCACCGCGACGCCGGGGGCGCCGAGCGGACCGCCGCCGAGGTACGCGCCGCCGGCCGGCGCTGCGAGGTCGCCGAGCTGGACCTGACCCGGCTGCCGGGAGCCGACGCGGTCGTCGACGAGCTGGCCGACCGGCTCGGCGGCCTCGGCGTGCTCGTCAACAACGCCGGCACCGGGGCGTCCACGCCCTTCGTCGACACCGGCTGGGAGCAGTGGCGCGAGGTGCTCTCCGTCGACCTCGACGGGCCGTTCCTGTGCGGGCAGCGGGCGGCGCGGCGGATGCGGGCCGCGGGGCTGGGCGGACGGATCGTCAACATCACCAGCGTGCACGAGCACGCGCCCCGGGTCGGCTCGGCCGCGTACTGCGCCGCCAAGGGCGGGCTCGGCCTGCTGACGAAGGTGATGGCGCAGGAGCTCGCGGCGGACGGGATCACCGTCAACGCGGTCGCCCCGGGCGAGATCGCCACCCCGATGACCGGCCAGGAGGACGTCGACCCGTTCACCGAGGAGCGGCCCGGGGTGCCTGTCGGGCGGCCCGGCGACGCGCGGGAGGTGGCCGCCGTGGTCGCGCTGCTCGCCTCGCCCGCCGCCGCGTACGTCACCGGCGCGTCCTGGCCGGTGGACGGCGGCATGCTGATGATGGGCCCCCAGGCCAACTCGTTGGAGTCGCACGACTGGCGCTCGGTGCGGGGGTGAGGCGCCGCCGCGCCGGGACGCCCCGGCGCGGCCCCGCCCGCCGGGCGCGCACAGCTCGGCACCCCGGCGCGGCACCGCCCGCCGGGCGCACAGCTCGGCACCCCGGGGCCCGGTGACCGTCGCGGCGGCGGGACAATGGGAGCCTCCGCCCGCGAGGCCGCCGGCGGGATCCCCCGATCGGCAGGAGAACGGTCAGCGTGTCGGAAACTCCCGGGGCGACGTCGCCGGCGGACGGGCTGCGCGCCGACTGCGCCCGGTGCTTCGGGCTCTGCTGCGTCGCGCCGGCCTTCGCCGCGTCCGCCGACTTCGCCATCGACAAGCCCGCCGGGCAGCCCTGCCCCAACCTGCGGGCCGACTCGCGGTGCGGCATCCACGCCGACCTGCGCGACCGGGGCTTCCCCGGCTGCACCGTCTTCGACTGCTTCGGCGCCGGGCAGCGGGTGGCCCAGGTCACCTTCGGCGGGCGGGACTGGCGCGACGCGCCGGAGACCGCAGCGCGCATGTTCGACACGTTCGCGGTGATGCGACCCCTGCACGAGCTGCTCTGGTACCTGACCGAGGCGCTCGCGACGCGCCCGCCGCAGTCGCTGCGCGACGAGTTGTCCGTCGCGCTCGACGAGACCGGGCGGCTGACCCGGGAGCCCGCCGACACGCTGCTGGGTCTCGACGTGGACGCGTACCGGGGGCGGGTCAACCCGCTGCTGTCCCGCGCCGGGGACGCGGCCCGGGCCCGGGGCGGCCGGCCCGGCGCGGACCGGCGGGGCGCCCACCTGTTCGGCGTCGACCTGCGCCGGACAGACCTGCGCCGGGCGAACCTGCGCGGGGCGCTGCTGATCGGCGCCGACCTGCGCGGCGTCGACCTCGGCCTGGCCGACCTCACGGGCGCCGACCTGCGCGGGGCCGACCTGCGCGGCGCGGACCTCTCCGGTGCCCTGTTCCTGCACCAGTCCCAGCTCGACGCGGCCCGGGGCGACCGGCACACCGCCCTGCCGCCCGCCCGGACGCGACCCGGGCACTGGTCACCACTGTCGCTCACC
>NZ_WAAS01000033.1:0-39230 GCF_008806585.1 Micromonospora sp. AMSO12t | reverse complement strand
GCCCACCACCGCGCTCGACGTGACGGTGCAGGCCGGCATCCTGGCGCTGCTGGACCAGTTGCGCGCCGAGACCGGGCTGGCCGTCGCGTTCATCACCCACGACCTCGGGGTGCTCAGCGCGCTCACCACCCGCGGGTACGTCTTCTACGCCGGGCGGGTGGTGGAGACCGGTCCCACCGGGGCGCTGCTCACCGCGCCGCGGCACCCGTACACGGCGGCGCTGCTCGGCGCCCGCCCGCACGGCACCCAGGCCGTCGGCACGCTGCGCCCCATCCCGGGCGGGCCGCCGGCGCCGGGGCAGGCGCCGCCCGGGTGCCCGTTCCAGCCCCGGTGCGGGTACGCCGAGCCGTCCTGCGGCAGCGCGCCGCCCCCGCTCGCCCCCGCCGGCGCCGACCGGTCGGTGGCCTGCGTGGTCCGTCCGCACCTGGAGGTGGCGGCATGAACGAGCCCGTCGGCTCGGGCAACCTGCTCGAGATCAGCGACGTCGAGGTCGAGTACAAGGCGCGCGGCCGGGGGCCGGTGCGGGCCGTGGCCGGGGTGAGCCTCGAGGTGGCGCCCGGCCAGATCGTCGGCCTGGTCGGCGAGTCCGGCTGCGGCAAGTCGTCGCTGGCCCGGGTGGCGGTCGGGCTGGCCGCGCCGAGCGCCGGGGCGATCCGGTTCGCCGGCCGCCCGGTCACCCCGCTCGGCTGGCGGCGCCGGCCGGAGCCGCAGGTCGGGCTCCAGATGGTCTTCCAGAACCCGTACGCGTCGCTGAACCCCCGGCGCACCATCGGCGCCCAACTCCTCGACGGGGTGCCGGACACGGTGACCGGCGCCGCCCGCCGGGCGAGGGTCGCCGACCTGCTGGACCGGGTCGGCATGCCGGCCGGGGCCGCGGAGCGGTACCCGCACCAGTTCTCCGGCGGTCAGCGGCAGCGGCTCGCCATCGCGCGGGCGCTCGCGCCGGAGCCCCGGATGATCATCGCGGACGAGCCGGTCACCGCGCTGGACGCCTCGTCCCAGGCGCAGGTGGTCAACCTGCTCGTCGGGCTGGTCCGGGACCTGGACATGGGCATGCTGTTCATCTCGCACGACCTGTCCCTGGTGCACGAGATCGCCGACGTCACGGCGGTGATGTACCTGGGCCGGATCGTGGAGACCGCGCCCACCCGTCAGCTGTGGCGCTCGCCCCGGCACCCGTACAGCCAGGCGTTGATCGACGCGGTGCCGCAGATCGGCCCGCACCCGCAGCTGCCCAGGACGCTCGCCGGGGAGGTGCCCGACCCGGCGCACGCGCCGACCGGGTGCCGGTTCCGGCCGCGCTGCCCGCACGCGTTCGCGCCGTGCGGCGAGCAGCCGCCCACGCTCGACCTCGGCGGCCGCAGCGCCGCCTGCTGGCTCAACGACCCGACGGTGGCGCCGACCACCGCGCCCGCCGCGTAGAGGACTCCGCATGCACATCCCCACCGAACAGGTCCTGGTCAACCTCGCGCTCTACGACGGCGTGCGGGACGACCTCCAGCGCGACCAGGGCATCTGGGTCGGCGCCGAGGGCACGATCCGCGCGGTCGGCCCGGTCGACGACGTCCTCGCCGAGGCCGGGGGCGCCCGGGTGGTCGACCTGCGCGGCGACCACGTCATGCCCGGCCTGACCAACATGCACGTGCACCTCTCGCTCGGCCTGCCCGGCCACTTCGGCGACGAGGTGCACCGCTCGAACCTCGCCGAGCTGGTGCTGCTGATGGCCGACTCGGCGCGGCGGACCCTGCACTCCGGGGTCACCACCGCCCGGCTCGTCGGCGAGAGCCGGTACGCCGACTTCGCCCTGCGCAAGGGCATCGAGCGCGGCGCGGTGGACGGCCCACGGATCTTCACCGCCGGGCACGCCCTCTGCTGCACCGGGGGGCACGGCTGGGAGGCCGACGCCCTGGAGGCCGACGGGGCGGACGGGTTCCGCCGGCTCACCCGGCAGCAGATCCGGGCCGGCGCCGACCTCATCAAGGTGTGCATCTCCGGCGGCATCGCCGGCGAGTTCGAGTCGATCGACACCCCGCAGCTGCTCGACGACGAGCTGGCGGCGGTGATCCGGGTGGCGCACGACTGGGGCCGCAAGGTCACCGCGCACGCCGGCCCCGCCGAGTCGGTGCGCCGCGCCGTGGAACTCGGGCTGGACTGCGTCGAGCACGGCTACGAGCTGACCGACGAGGTGACCCGGCTGATGGCCGACCGGGGTGTCTGGTACGTCCCGACCATCGTGGTCAGCCGCTGCGAGCAGTTCTTCCGCGACGCCGGCGTGCCGGGCTGGCTGATGGACCGCGCCCTGGGCGCCGGGCCCCGGCACTGGGAGAGCCTCCAGCACGCCATCCGCAACGGAGTGCCGATCGCACTGGGCAGCGACATGCCGCCGCACGCCGGCTACGACGAGACGACCGCGACCGTGCGTGAGCTGGAGTTCATGGTGGACGCCGGGATGCCCGTGGCCGACGCGCTGAAGTCCGCCACCATCCGCCCCGCGCAGTGGCTGGGCCAGGCCGACACGCTCGGCAGCGTCGAGGTGGGCAAGCACGCCGACCTGCTGGTCCTGCGCGACGATCCCACCCGGTCGGTGTCCGCGCTGCGCACCCTGCACGCGGTGCTCAAGGGCGGCGTCGGATACCGCGACGACCACGGCCGCCTGGGCTTCGACCGATGACGACCATCACCGAGGTCGCCGACGGGTACCTCGACGCGCTCGCCGAGCTGGACCCGGAGGCCGCCGAGGCGGCGGGTCGTACCCCCGGATCGCACTTCGCGGACCTCTCCCCCGACGGCTTCGCGGCCCGCGCGGAGCTGGCCCGTGGCACCGCCACGGCGGCGGCCGGCGCCGACGCCGACGGCACGGCGCAGCGGGCCCTCGCGGGCGCGCTGCGCGACCGGCTGGCCAGCGAGGTCGACCTGTACGACGCGGGCTTCACCACCCGGCTGCTCGCCCCGCTGGCGACGCCGGTGCACCTGGTCCGGCAGGTGTTCGACAACCTGCCGCGCGCCACCGACGAGGACTGGGCGGTCGTCGCCGCGCACCTGCGCCGGGTGCCCGCGGCCCTCGGCCAGTACGCCGAGACGCTGCGCTGGTCGGCGCAGCGGGGACACCTGGTGGCCCGCCGGCAGGTGCTGGCGGTTGCCGACCAGTGCACCGCATGGGTCACCGCCGACGACTTCTACGGCCGGCTGGTGGCCGGCCACCCGGGCGGGCCGCTCGCCGGGGAGCTGGCTGCCGGGGCGCGGTCGGCCGCCGCCGCGACGGCGGACTTCGCCGCGTTCCTGCGCACCGAGCTGGCGCCCCGGGCCACCGACGTCGACGGCGTCGGCCGCGACCTGTACGCCGTCACCGCGCGCAGCTTCCTCGGGGCGACCGTCGACCTGGACGAGCTGTACGCGTACGGCTGGGCGGAGCTGGCCCGCACCGCCGCCGAGCAGCGGGCGGTCGCCGCCGAGCTGGGCCACCTCGACGTGGCGTCGGCGCGGGCCGCGCTGGACGCCGACCCCGCCGGCCGGGTGCCGGTCGGGCCCGACCTGGAGCGGTGGCTGCGCGAGCGCACCGAACAGCTCACCGACGCCCTCGACGGACCGCACTTCGACATCCCGGCCGCCACCCGCCACGTGGTGTGCCGGCTCAGCCCCGCCGCCTCCGGCGTCATGTACTACACCCCGCCCGACGCCGGGCTGACGCGGCCGGGCGGAATCTGGTGGTCGACGCCCCCCGGCGAGTCGACGGTGCCGGTGTGGCGGCACGTCGGGACGCTCTGCCACGAGGGGCTGCCCGGGCACCACCTCCAGCACGCGATCACCCTCACCACCGCCGAGCTGCACCCGTGGCAGCGGTCGCTGTGCCAGGTGCACGGGTACGCCGAGGGCTGGGCGCATTACGCCGAACGCCTCGCCGACGAACTCGGCCTCTACGCCGGTCCCGCCGAGCGGCTCGGGATGCTCGACGGGCAGATGTGGCGCGCGGCCCGGGTGGTCATCGACCTCGGCCTGCACCTGGACGTGCCGATCCCGCCCGGGAACGGCGTCACCGACGCGCGCCGGTGGACCCCCGAGCTGGCCGTGGACTTCCTGGTCCGCGTCGCCGGGCTGGACCCGGCGACCGCGCGGTTCGAGGTCGACCGCTACCTGGGCTGGCCGGCGCAGGCGTTGGCCTTCAAGGTCGGGGCGCGGCTCTGGCAGCAGGCCCGCCGGGAGGTCGAACGGCGCGAGGGCGCGGGATTCGACCGCAAGCGGTTCCACCACCGCGCCCTGCGGCTCGGCCCGATGGGGCTGGATCCGCTGCGTGCCCGCCTCGCCGAACTCTCCTGATCCACCGTCACCCTCGTCCGCCCCGACCGGAAGCGAGCCCCGATGACCGTTGACGATCTCACCGCCGCCATCACCGACATGTACCGGTCGTTGGGCGACCGGTCGGCGTTCGACGCCCGCCTGCACCCCGAACTGACGATCTGGGAGTCCGACGCGCCCGAGCTGCTGGACGGGCTGGCCGCCCTGGACGACCTGCGGGACCGCCGGGCGGCGGACCGGGGCCCGGCCGCGCCCCCCACCTCGGTCGCGCCCGAGCAGTTCCGGGTCGAGTCGTGGGACGACACCGGCCTGGTCCGCTACGTCCTGCGGGCCCGGTACGCGGGCGGGCAGCCGGACGACTGTTTCCGGGTGACCGACGTGCTGCGCCGCGACGAGCGGGGCTGGCGCATCGTGCACCACCACGCGGAGGCGGTCCGATGAGCGCCGAGGAACCGGTCACCGACCTCTACGACCTGCGGGTCGTGGTGGAGCGGATCGAGGGCCGGTCCGTCTGCGGCCTACGGCCGGGTGACTACATCGACCTGACCGAGTCGAACCGGCTCAGCATCCCGACGGGCAAGCACTTCTGCCTCTACGCCCTCGCCGCGTGCCTGCCGCTGCTGCCGGCCAAGCAGCGGCCGCTGCCGCCGGAGGACTGGCTGGCCCGGGACAGTCACGTGGCCTGCCCGGACCCGGACGAGCGGGTCATCATGCGCATCGAACGGACCGCCCGGCGGCAGATTCCCACTGGAGACCTGACGTGAGCACCGACGACGGACGCCGACTCGTCGGCATCGGACTGCAGTCCGACAAGAGCGCCGACGAGTACGCGGCACTGGCCGAACTCGCCGAACGGCACGGCTTCGACGTGCTGTCGGTCTTCGGCGACCTGATGTACCAGCCGCCGATCTTCCCGCTGCTGGTGGCCGCCCGGCACACCCGGCGGATCCGGCTCGGGTCGGCCTGCCTGAACCCGTTCACCATGCACCCGGTGGAGATCGCCGGGCAGGTCGCCGCCCTGGATCTGGCGTCGAACGGGCGGGCCTACCTCGGGCTGGCCCGGGGCACCTGGCTCGACCAGATCGGGGTGCCGCAGGCCCGGCCGCTGCGCCGGATCACCGAGACGGTCGACGTGGTGCGGCTGCTGCTCTCCCGCGACGAGGGCGGCTTCGCGGGCCGGGAGTTCACCGTGGCGCCCGGCACGGCGCTGCGCTACGCCCCGGTCCGCGCCGACGTGCCCGTCCTGGTGGGGACGTGGGGTCAGCAGACCGCCCGGACGGCTGCCGCCTTCGCCTCGGAGATCAAGGTCGGCGGGTCGGCCAACCCGGCGATGGCCAAGACGATGCGCGCCTGGCTGGACGAGGCCACGCCCGCCGGCCGGGACCAGGTGGGTGTGGTGATCGGTGCGGTCACCGTGGTGGACGAGGACGGCGCCCTGGCCCGCCGGGTGGCCCGCACCGAGGTCGCCATGTACCTCGCCGTGGTCGCCGCCCTCGACCCCAACGTGGACATCGACCCGGAGCTGCTGGCGCGGATCCAGCAGCACGTCGCCCGCCAGGAGCACGATCTCGCCGGCGCGCTGATCGGCGGGGACCTGCTCGACCTGTTCGCCTTCTCCGGCACGCCCGAACATGTCGCGGCGCAGGCCGCGGCGGTGTTCGACGCCGGGGCCACCCGGGTGGAGTTCGGCACCCCGCACGGGCTGACCCCGGCCGGCGGCGTCGACCTGCTCGGCCGCCGGGTGCTGCCGCTGCTCAGGGAGTGACGCCCCGGTGGGGGCGGGCCGGAAGGGGTTCACGACCCGCCCCCATCTGACAAATTTCCACGCCCGGTCGTGTTCTTTCATTCCTGGGTCTCGCTCTTGCATTGTGGAGTCGCCTACTGCACCATGGCCATCGATACCTTTCCGCTACCGGAAGGAAGACGGCCATGGCGGTGTCCCGTCGCAGACTCATCGGATCCCTCGCCGCCGGTTCGGCGCTCGCCGCCGTCTCACCCACCGACCTGGTCTCCGCCCTGCGCGGCACGGCGTACGCGGCCAGCCCGCCGGGCGACGTCGTCGGCAAGGTCTCGGTCGGCTACCAGGGCTGGTTCAGCTGCCCCGGTGACGGCGCGCCCATCGGCGGCTGGTGGCACTGGAGCCGCGACCGGTTCCAGTCGCCCTCCCCGGCCAACACCACGATCGTCTCCTGGCCCGACATGCGGGAGTACGCCCGCGGCTACACCACCGCGTACCCGCCGCTCGGCAACGGCCAGCCGGCGCAGCTCTTCTCCTCCTACGACCAGCAGACCGTCGACACCCACTTCCGCTGGATGCAGGAGCACGGCTGCGACACCGCCGCCCTGCAACGGTTCAACCCGTTCGGCGACGAGGGGCCGACCCGCGACGCCATGACGGTCAAGGTCCGTGGCGCGGCGGAACGCCACGGCCGCAAGTTCTACGTCATGTACGACGTCACCGGCTGGACGGCGATGCAGTCCCAGATCAAGCAGGACTGGCTCGACCGGATGTCCGCGCACACCGCCTCACCGGCGTACGCGCGGCAGAACGGCCGGCCGGTGGTCTGCGTCTGGGGCTTCGGTTTCAACGACGACGGCCGCCCGTTCGCGCCGGCCGCCTGCCTCGACGTCGTCAACTGGTTCAAGGCCCAGGGCTGCTACGTCATCGGCGGCGTGCCGACCTACTGGCGGCAGGGCGTCAACGACTCCCGGCCGGGCTTCTCCGAGGTCTACCACGCGTTCCACATGCTCTCGCCGTGGATGGTCGGCCGCACCGGCACCCTCGACGGGCTCGACTGGTTCCATACCAACGTCAACCTCCCCGACCTGGCCGACTGCGCGGCGCACGGCATCGACTACCAGCCCTGCGTGATGCCCGGCGACCTGTCGGCCGGGCACCGCCGCCACGGCGACTTCTACTGGCGGCACCTCTACAACATGACCCGGCTGGGCGCGCAGGGCCTCTACGTCTCCATGTTCGACGAGTACAACGAGGGCAACCAGATCGCCAAGACCAGCGAGACGCAGGCGACGACGCCGGCCGGGGCGGGCATCCGGGCGCTGGACGAGGACGGCACCGTTTGCTCCGCCGACTACTACCTGCGGATCACCGCCGACGGCGGCCGGATGTTCAAGGGGCAGCTCGCCCTGACCCCCGTACGACCGACGCCGCCCGTCCTCGGCGGCGGCCCACAGCCCGGGGGCGACCTGGCCGCTGGCCGGCCGGCGTCGGCGAGCAGCCAGAACGGCGCGTTCGCCGCCGGCAACGCCGTCGACGCCGACCCGAACAGCTACTGGGAGTCCGCCAACGGCGCCTTCCCCCAGTGGTGGCGGGTCGACCTGGGCGCGAGCCACCCGGTGGCCCGGGTCGTCCTTGCCGTGCCCGCCGGCTGGGAGGCGCGCACCCAGACGGTGACGGTGCAGGGCAGCACCGACGGCACGTCCTTCAGCACGCTCGCCGGGCCGGTCGGGGTCCGGTTCGACCCGGCGACCGGCAACACCGCGACCCTCACCGTGCCGTCCACCGCCGCCCGCCACGTCCGGGTCACCGTCGCGGGCAACACCGCCTGGCCGGCGGCCCAACTCGCTCAGGTCAAGGTGTACGCGGCGACCGGCACGCCCACCACGCCCACCACGCCGGGCGGCCTCACGGTGACCGGCCGGACCTCGACCAGCGTGTCGCTGGCCTGGACGGCGTCGACCGACCCCGACGGCATCACCGGCTACCAGGTGCGCCGCGACGGGCAGACCGTCGCGTCCGTCCCGGGCACCTCCGCCACCGTCGGCGGGCTGACGCCCCAGACCACGTACACCTTCACGGTCGTCGCAGTGGACGGCGCCGGCACGCTGTCGGCGCCCTCCGCCGCCGTGTCGGCGACCACCGCGCCGGCGCCCGGGGCCGACCTCGCCCGGGGCAGGTCGGTGACGGAGAGCAGCCACGTGCAGGCCTACGGCTGTGCCAACACCGTCGACGGCGACGCGGACACCTACTGGGAGAGCGCCGGCAACGCCTTCCCGCAGTGGGTGCGGGTGGACCTCGGCGCGATCGTCCCCGTCGGACAGGTCGTGCTCCGGCTCCCGCCCGCCGCCGCCTGGCAACGACGCACCCAGACCCTCTCCGTCGAGGTGAGCCCGGACGGCACCGCGTGGAGCACACCCGTCGCCCCGGCCGGCCGGGTCTTCGATCCGGCCACCGGCAACCGGGTGACGATCGCCGTCCCGGCGGCGCCCGGCCGGTACGTGCGGATCCGCGTCACCGGCAACACCGGCTGGCCCGCGGCGCAGCTGTCCCAGCTTGAGGTGTACGCCGCGTAGCGGCGGTCACTGCCGGCCGCGCGGCCGGACCCGTCCCACCACGAGAAGAGTCACGCCATGCCCCTGAGCAGATCTGCGCTGCCCGGACCGTCGTCGCGGCGACGGCCCCGGGCGGCGGTCGCCGCCACCGTCGCGCTCGCGACCGCCCTCGGCGTCCTGGCCGGCGCGCCCGGCCCGGCCACCGCCACCCCGCCCGCCGGCATCGCACCGGTGGTGACCAGGGCCGGCCTCGACCCGCACCTGGTCGCGGGGCGCGGCGCCGACGTCGACTTCGTCGAGCAGGAGGCGGAGAACGCGACCACGGACGGCGAGGTCATCGGCCCCGACCGCACCGCCTACACGCTGCCCGCCGAGGCCTCCGGCCGCCGCGCCGTCCGGCTGACCCCCGGCCGGTACGTCGAGTTCGTCCTGCCCCGCGCGGCCAACGCGATCACCGTGCGCTACAGCATCCCCGACGCCCCGCAGGGCGGCGGCATCACCGCCCCGCTGGACGTGGCGGTCAACGACCGGCGGGTCCGGACGATGACCCTCACCTCGCAGTACGCCTGGCTCTACAACCAGTACCCGTTCTCCAACGACCCGACCGCCGGCCTGCTGCACCCGGACTGGTGGATCACCGAGTGCTCGTGCGTGCCGGCGGCCACCACCCCGTACCCGAGCATCCCCACCCCGTTCCGCCCCAGCCACTTCTACGACGAGCAGCGGCTGCTGCTCGGCCGGACGTACCGGGCGGGCGACCGGATCCGGCTCACCGCCCCGGCCGGCAGCAACGCGGCGTGGACGGTGATCGACCTGCTCGACTCCGAACTCGTCGGCCCGCCGCGCGTCCGGCTGCGCGCCGCGAACGTGCTGGCCTTCGGCGCCGACCCGACCGGCCGCCGCGACTCCGCCGCCGCCCTGGAGCGGGCCATCGCCTTCGCCCGGCGGGCGGACGTACCGGTCTACCTGCCACCCGGCACGTACCAGGTCAACCGGCACATCATCGTCGACGACGTGACGATCGAGGGCGCCGGCAGCTGGTACACGATCATCAAGGGACGCGAGGTCGCCCTGCCCACGCCCGCGCCGGACGGCTCGGTGCACACCGGCGTCGGCTTCTACGGCAGGAGCGCCGCCGACGGCGGCAGCCGCAACGTGCACCTCTCCGGCTTCGCCATCGAGGGCGACGTGCGCGAGCGCATCGACACCGACCAGGTCAACGCGATCGGCGGCGCGATGAGCGACTCCACCATCGACGGGCTGCACCTGCGCCACACGAAGGTGGGCATCTGGTTCGACGGGCCGATGAGCAACGTGCGGGTCACCAACACGATCATCGTCGACCAGATCGCGGACGGGCTCAACTTCCACACCGGCGTCACCGACTCGCTGGTCGCCCACACCTTCGTCCGCAACAGCGGCGACGACGGGCTCGCGATGTGGTCGGAGAAGGCCGGCAACGCCCGCAACCGCTTCGACCACAACACCGTGCAGTCCCCGGTGCTGGCCAACGGCATCGCCCTCTACGGCGGCACCGACCTCACCGTGTCGCACAACCTCGTCGCCGACCCGGTGCGGGAGGGCAGCGCGATCCAGGTCGGCTCCCGCTTCGGCGCGCAGCCCTTCACCGGGCGGCTGCTGATCACCGGCAACACCACCGCCCGCGCCGGCACGTACGAGCTGAACTGGAAGATCGGGCTGGGGGCCATCTGGTTCTACGCGCTGGACCGGGACATCGACGCGCGGATCGAGGTGATCGGGGACAGCTACCTCGACAACACGTACAACGCCATCATGCTGGTCAGCGACTGGCCCGTGAAGGACCTCCACTCCATCACCGGCGTCCGGTTCCAGGACATCCGGGTCGACGGCACGGGCACCTCCGTGCTGAGCGCCCGGGCGGCGGGGTCGGCCTCGTTGCGCAACGTCGACGCCCGCAACGTCGGCGCCGTCGGCGTCAACAACTGCGGGTCGTTCAACTTCCCGGCGACCGGCTCGGAGTTCGCCCTCACCGACCTGGGCGGCAACGACGGCGGTTGGCTGGCCCCGTGGCAGCTGCCGAACACCATCACCTGCGACGACCGGCCGCCGGTCGTGCCGCCACCGCCACCGTCGGCCTGGTGAGCCCCTCGCGGTGGGCGGTGGACTCCGCCGCCCACCGCACCGGCCAGTCCTGTCCGGCGGGTGCCCAGCGCCAGGTCGGAGGGGCGATCGTAGGCTCGGCCGACTCCGCCGCGCCACCGCCAGCCGCCGCCGTACCGGGACACCCCGGCACGGCGGCGGCTTTTCTCGTGCCCCGCCCGACGGGAACCGTCGGCCCAACCCCGCACCCACCCGCCGGCCGTGTGACGGGTCAGCCGTTCACCACGATTGACGAATATCGACCAAATGTGCTAACAAACCGCCTTGTGAATGTCGCCGAAAATGGCGGAAACCCTCCCCTTTCCGAAAACGGACACGGTGTGCGACAGGGGCGTGACACATTGCCTTTCGTCGTTGCATAATGGCCGCCGCACGCGCTGTCGCACCGTCGGTTTCCGATGCGGCGACGCCGACCGAAGGGGACACAATTCCGTGAAGCGGGACCACTCACCTGTGCTGCCTGGCGACGGCGCCACGGACTATGCGCGCTACATGCGGCTGGACGCGCTGCTCGACCTGCAACGGCGTCCGGAGGAGATGCTCCACCGCGACGAGTTGCTCTTCCAGGTGGTGCACCAGTCCACCGAGTTGTGGCTGAAACTCGCCGCCGCCGAGCTGGCCGAGGCGGTCACCCGGCTGCGCGCCGGCGAGCTGGCGGTGACCGAGTCGCTGCTGGCCCGGGCGACGCTCGGAATCCAGCTGGTCACCGACCACCTGGAGATGTTCCGGCACCTGGCCCCGGCCGACTTCCAGGCCATGCAACCGGCGCTGGGCAAGGGATCCGGCGCGGAGTCGCCCGGCTGGCGGCAGGTCCAGGCCACGAGCCGACAGCTCGGCCGGGCGTTCGCCGAGCAACTGGAAGCCCAGGGAATCGACCCGGCCACACTGGGCCGGCCGGATCCGGCGGACCCCGTCCAGCGGCTCGCCGAGGCGCTCGTCGAGTGGGACGAGCGGGTGTCGCTGTGGCGGACGCGGCACTACCAGATCGCCCTGCGCGTCGGGGGCCACGCCCCGGACGGCGCCGAGGCGACGATGCTCGCCAAGCTCGTCGGGTACCGGTTCTTCCCCGAACTGTGGCGGGCCCGCCTGAAGCCCACCGACGAATCCGGTAACGAATCACAGGTCGGTCGTCCCTGACAATCGTCGTCCACCAGAAATTGTCAATCCCTCCCCACCTGTCTGCGTGGCGACCGAAATGTCGAGGTGCGGTTCGTGCGTGAACTGACGAGTTGGCTGTCCGGTGCCGGTGAGCCCGACAGTTTCCCATACTCCGCCGTGCTGGCGGAGTATCGCCGGGTCGGCAAACACTTCGTCGAGAAGGAACTGCTGGCCCTGCTCGACCAGGCCCGTGCGCAGTCGACGGTGCCGGCGGCCGCGCGGGATGCCCACGCCCGGTTGCTGGGTGACTTCCTCGACGCCGCGCTCGACAAGTGGGACGGCCGGTACGACTACCGCAGTTACCTGGCGCTGCGGCTGCTTCGGCTGCCCTGCGGGGACGACGTCGACGACGGGCCGGCCGCCGACCCCGTCGGTGCCCGGCGGGACCGGGACCGGCTCCTCGTCCGCCTGGTCGCCGACGCGCTGGCCTTCGAGCTGACCGCCGCCTCCGGCGCCACCGACCTGCTGCCCGAGCGGCGCCCGAGCCGGGACGTGGTGGCCAAGCGCTACCGGCTCGGCGTACGGGCCGCGTCCCCCGCTCTCGTCCGGCTGGGCCTGGCCGGCATGGTCCCCCACCGGGAGGCGGTGGCGACCCCGGACGAGCTGCGGGCCCTCGCCGCCGACCCGGATCCCACCGGGGAGCTGGTGCTGCGGCTGAGCATGCTGCCGGTCCACGTGACACACGACGAGTACCTGTTCATCCGGGTGCTCCAGGCGTACGAGTGCCTCTTCGCGGGAATCGCCGACGAGCTGCGCGCCACCGTCGCCGCCCTGACCGCCGGCCACGCAGGACCGGCGGTCGAGCGGCTGGCGTACGCCCGCGAGCAGCTCACCGCCGCCGGACCGCTGTTCTCGCTGCTGGCCACCATGCAGGCGGAGGCGTTCCGGACCTTCCGGGAGTTCACCGAGGGGGCGAGCGCCATCCAGTCGCGCTCCTACAAGCTGGTGGAGTCGCTGTGCCGTACCCCGGAGGGGTCGCGGTTGGACTCGGCCGCCTACCACCAGGTGCCGGAGGTCCGCGACCGGGTGCACGCCGGGCGGCCGTCGGTCGACGACGCGTTCCGGGCCGCCGTACGCGACGGACTGCTCGCCGCGCCCGGCGGCGAGCGGGTCGAGGAGGAGATGCGGTCGTTCGCCGCTGCGGTCGTCCAGTGGCGGCGTACGCACCACCGGCTGGCGACCCGGATGCTCGGCCCCCGCCCCGGCACCGGCTACACGGAGGGCACGCCCTACCTGGCCGCCGTCCGGTCCATCCCGGTCTTCACCTCCGTCGCCGACGACTCCCGATCCCCGTCCCCGACCGCACCGACCGGAGGCAGCCCCGAGTGAGCCCGCCCGAACCGCACCCCGACGCGCACCTGCCCGAGTGCCTCGACGCCACCGCGCACGCCGCCCTGCGCGCCGAGTTCCCCCTGCTCCAGAGCGCCGTCTATCTCAACAACAACTCCACCGGCGCGGTGCCCAGAGGGGCGGAACACGTCCTCACCGGCTACTGGGAGACGCTGCGGAGCTGGCGCGACGAGGTCTGGCAGGGCTGGCACGTCGGCCTCGACCGGTACGCCGACTCGGTCGCCGCCCTCATCGGCGCGCCGGCGGGCAGCGTCGTCACGGACGCGAACCTCAGCACGCTGCTCGCCCGGGTCGCGTCCTGTTTCGACTACCGCCCGCCGCGCGACCGGATCGTCACCACCGACCTCGAGTACCCGACCGTGCCGTTCATCTGGAACGCGTTCCGCCGCTACGGCGCCCGACTCGACGTGGTCGGCTCGGGCGGCCCGCGGTTCGACGAGGACGCCCTCGAGGCGCGCGTCGACGAACGCACGCTGCTGGTGTGCGTCCCGCACGCCAGCTTCTCCTCCGGCGCCACCATCGACCTGCACCGGCTGGTGCGGCGCGCCCACGACGTCGGCGCCCTGGTGGTGGTCGACGCCTTCCAGAGCGTCGGGGTGATGCCGCTGGACGTGACGGCGCTCGGCGTCGACGTGGTCCTCGGCGGCGCGCACAAGTGGCTGTGCGGGGTCGGCACCGCCTTCCTCTACGTCCGCCCGGGCCTGGTCCCGGAGCTGGAACCGGCGGCGACCGGCTGGCAGGCCGGCGACCGGGCGTTCACGTTCCAGCCGTCGACCGGCTGGGCCGACGGGGCCCGGCGGTTCGCCGGCGGCACCCCGTTCCCCCTCACCTCGCTGGTCTCCCAGGTCGGCCTGGACCTGCTGGCCGGGGTGGGCATCGACGCGATCCGCCGGCACTCGCTCGCCTGCACCCAACGGGTCCTGGACCGGGCCGCGGCGGCCGGCATCGACGTGGTCAGCCCGACGGACCCGCACCGGCGCGGCGGCGTCGTCTGCCTGGACGTCGCCGACGGCGAGGCCGTCAAGCGGCGGCTGGTCGCGCGCGACATGGTCTGCAGCTGGCGGGGCCACCTGCGGGTCGGCCCGCACGTCTACAACACCCTCGACGAGATCGACACGTTCATGGACGCCCTGGAAGAGGAGCTGAAACGGTGAAGGTCACGCTGTCCCCCCGGGCGCTGATGAGTCTGCTCGCCAACGGGCCCAAGGCCATGGACGTGCTGGAGACCGCGCTCGGCATGGGACTGCTCGACGCGCTGGAGCCCGGGCCGGCGAGCCTCGGCGAGCTGGCCGCCCGGTTCGGCGTACGGCCCCTGCGGCTCTACAAGTTCCTCGACTGCCTGGAGAGCCTCGGCGTCGTCGAGCGCAGTGAGCCAGGCGACGACATCACGACGGCCACGTACCGCGCGGTGCCCGGCCTCCGGGACGCCGTCACGGCGGTCGTCGGCCCCGGCGCCGTCGAACGCGACCGGGACCGCTACCCCTGGCGGCGGCTGCACGGACGGCTGGCCGAGAGCCTGCGGGGCGAGGTGAGCATGAGCGACGACGACTTCGCCTGGCCCCCGAAGACCGACGAGCAGACCGCCGACTTCGAGCGCAGCATGGCCGTCGGTCTCGGCCCGGTGATCGAGACGGTGCACCGCAACGCCGACCGGCTGTGGCCGGACCGGCGTCGCCTGCTGGACGTCGGCGGGGGCGACGGCACGCTCGCCGCGCACGTCCTCGACGACGCCCCGGGGCTGCGGGCCGACGTGTACAACCTGCCGGCCGTGGCGCCGCTGGTGGCGGCCACCGCGGCCCGCGGGGGGCATGCCGACCGGCTGGGTTTCGTCGGCGGCGACTTCTTCGCCGAGCCGCTGCCCACGGGCTACGACGCCATGGCGTTCGTCCGGGTGCTGCACGACTGGCCGAACGACGTCGCCCGCCGGCTGGTCGAGAAGGCGTACGCGGCCCTCGAACCGGGCGGGCTGCTGGTGATCTGCGAGGAGTTCCGCACCCCGGACCGGCTGGCGATGCAGTTCTTCTGGAGCTACTTCCTCATCGGGGTCGACAGCTGCGTCAGCCGGCTGCGGGAGGTCGAGTTCTACACCGGCCTGCTCAAGGAGGTCGGCTTCGACCGGGTGGCCGTGCTGCCCGGCGGCGTTTGACCGCCGGGGCCGGGGGAAGACCGTGCGCCCAGGGCCGATTCCGGAGGAGCGACGATGGCGGACGCAGGACGGGCCAGGAAGGCCACCGGGGCGCGCAAGGCCCCGATGAAGCGGGCGGCGGCGGCGAAGAAGGTGGCGACGGCCACGAAGCGGGCCACCGGGGCGACCGCGGCCAGGTCCCCGGGCGGGAAGCCCACCCCGACGACCGCCCGCGCGGCCCGGAAGAAGGACACCTCGGCCACGGCGGCCCCGGGCCGCGCCCGCAAGGCGCCCGCCACCGCCGCGCCCGCGAAGAAGGCGCCCGCGAAGAAGGCGGCGAAGGCCGCGGCGACCCGCGCCGGCGCGGCCTCGAAGGCCCCGGCCCGCAAGGCGACGACCATGGAGTCGTTCGGCACCCGACGGGCGCCCCGGACGAGCGCCGGCTGAGCCGGCACCACGACGCGCGGCGGGGTCCGGACGCCGGCGGCGCCGGGGCGTCGGCCAGAATGGGCCGGTGGCGAAGCTATCCCGCCGGCGGGCGGCCGACGACCGTGACCGGCCCTGCCCCTGCGGCGCCGGCCAGCCGTACGCCGGATGTTGCGGGCGGCTGCACCGGGGCGAGGCGGACGCGGCGACCGCCGAGGCGCTGATGCGCTCGCGGTACAGCGCCTTCGCCGTCGGCGACACCGCATACCTGCTGCGCAGCTGGCACTCCTCGACCCGGCCGGGCGCCCTCGACCTCGACCCCGGCCAGCGCTGGACGGGCCTGGAGATCGTCGACACCGACCGGGGCGGGCTGTTCGACGCCACCGGCACCGTCGAGTTCCGGGCCCACCACCGCGCCGGCGGCCAGCCGGGTACGCAGAGCGAGCGCAGCCGGTTCGTCCGCGAGGACGGCCGCTGGGTCTACCTCGACGCGCTGCCCGACTGACGCCCGGTCGCGGCGCCTGGGCACCGCGACCGGGACGCGCTCAGCCGTTGGCGGCGACGCCGTGCGTCAGGCCGAGCCGGTCGACCGCCGCCGAGACGAGTTCGTCAGGCGTCAGCGACAGGTCGAGCACCAGCACCGACTCGTCGGGGTGGTGCTGTTCCAGGGTGGCCAGCTGCGACTCCAGCAGGCTCGGCGGCATGAAGTGCCCGGCACGCCGGGCCATCCGCTCCCGGATCACCTCGGCGGCGCCGTCCAGGTGGACGAACTCGACGCTCGGCGGCCCCTGCCGCAGCGTGTCGCGGTAGGACCGCCGCAGCGCCGAGCAGGCCAGCACCGTCGACACGCCCTCGGCGGCGCGGGCGGCCATCCAGCCCGCCAGCTCGCGCAGCCAGGGCAGTCGGGCGGCGTCGTCCAGCGGCACGCCGGCGCGCATCTGCGCCACGTGCTCCGGCGTGTGGAACTCGTCGGCCTCGGCGAAGACCAGTCCGGTACGGGCGGCGATGCCCCGGGCCACGGTCGTCTTGCCGGCGCCGGACACCCCCATCACGACCACGTGCCGCGTCGGGGACGCGCCCTCACCAGTCATGGACGGTGCCGTCCTGGAGCCGGTTGAACGGCAGGTACGCCGGCACGTACGGGAACTTCGCGGCGGCCTCCTCGTCCAGCTCGACGCCGAGCCCGGGCTGCTCCCCGGGGTGCAGGTAGCCGTCGGCGAAGGTGAACGACTGCCGGAACACCTCGTTGGTGAGCGCCCCGTGCCGCATGTACTCCTGGATGCCGAAGTTGTGGATGGCCAGGTCCAGGTGCAGGGCGGCGGCCATGCCGACGGGCGAGATGTCGGTCGGGCCGTGGATGCCGGACTTGATCTGGTACTGGGCGGCGAAGTCGAGCAGCTTGCGCATGGCCGTGATGCCGCCGGTGTGGGTGACGGCGGAGCGGACGTAGTCGATGAGCTGCTCGCGGATGAGCGTCTGGTAGTCCCAGACGGTGTTGAAGACCTCGCCGATCGCCAGCGGCGTGGTGGTGTGCTGGCGGACCAGCCGCAGCGCCTCCTGGTTCTCCGCCGGGGTGCAGTCCTCCAGCCAGAACAGGTCGTACGGCTCGAGGGCCTTGCCCAGCTTGGCGGCCTGGATGGGGGTCATCCGGTGGTGGCCGTCGTGCAGCAGCGGCAGCTCCGGGCCGAACTCGTTGCGGACCGCCTCGAACACGCCGGGCAGGTGGCGCAGGTAGGAGCGGGTGTCCCAGTCCTCCTCGGCCGGCAGCGGGATGCGCTGCGCCGGCTCGTAGTCGTAGCGCTTGCCGTCGGCGCTGGGCTGGGCGGCGACCCCGTACACGGCGTTGATGCCCGGCACCGAGGTCTGCACCCGGATCGAGCGGTAGCCCTCGTCGAGGTGCCGGCGGATCGAGTCGAACAGCTCCGGCAGGTCCCGGCCGGAGGCGTGGCCGTAGGCCATGATCCCGGTGCGCGACGCCCCACCCAGCAGTTGGTACAGCGGCATGCCGGCGGCCTTGGCCTTGATGTCCCACAGGGCCACGTCGACCGCCGCGATGGCGGCCATGGTGACCGGCCCGCGACGCCAGTACGCCGAGCGGTAGAGGAACTGCCAGGCGTCCTCGATGCGGTGCGCGTCCCGGCCGATCAGCAGCGGGACGACGTGGTCGCGCAGGTACGAGGCGACCGAGAGTTCCCGTCCGTTGAGGGTGCCGTCGCCCAGGCCGGTGACGCCGTCCTCCGTGGTGATCTTCAGGGTGACGAAGTTGCGGTCGGGGCTGGAGACGATGACGTCAGCGGCGACGATCTTCACGGGGTGCCTTTCTTCTTCGGGGTGCTCGGTGGTCAGCGGAGGACGTCGCCGGCCTCGTGGCCGTCGAGGAGGGACAGTTCGGCGCGGCGCGGCAGCCCTTCCCAGTCGCCGGGGCTGGAGACCGCGAAGGCGCCGAGGGTGGCCGCGCGGCGCAGCCGACCGGCCAGGTCGAGCCCGTCGAACCAGCCGGACAGGTAGCCTGCGGTGAACGCGTCCCCGGCGCCGACGGCATCGACGGCGGTCACGGTCAGCGCCTCGGCCTGCCGGACCCCGTCGCGGGTGTGCGCGCGGGCGCCGTCGGAGCCCAGCTTGACCAGGACCGTGTCCACGCCGCGGCGCAGCAGGTCCGCCACGACGGTGGACTCGTCGGCCCCGGGGTCGCCGACGAGGTCCAGCTCGTCGGCGGAGGCGACGACGGTCGAGGCGTACCCGGCCAGCGGGGTGAGCACCTCGCGGGCGGTGTCGCGCGACCAGAGGCGTTCGCGGTGGTTGACGTCGAGGCAGACCGGGATGCCGGCGGCGACGGCTGCCTCGGCCGCCCACCGGGTGGCCGCGCGGGCGGTGTCGGACAGCGCCGGGGTGATGCCGCTCAGGTGCAGCATCCGCGCGCCGGCGGCCAGCGGCGCCCGCAGGTCGTCGACGCCGAGGGCGGAGCCG
Source organism: Micromonospora sp. AMSO12t (assembly GCF_008806585.1). NCBI lineage: Bacteria > Bacillati > Actinomycetota > Actinomycetes > Micromonosporales > Micromonosporaceae > Micromonospora > Micromonospora sp. AMSO12t. The sequence goes on along the minus strand of NZ_WAAS01000033.1, from coordinate 20,476 downwards.
GCCGATCCGGCCCGGTGGTACTGCACCCGGGTCAGGTCGGCGGTGCGCCGCTCCAGGAACATCAGGCCGGTCGGCCGGTCCGGGTCGCGGGTCACGCCGTCGACGGCGACGCCCTCGGCGCGCAGCTGGCGCAGCACGTACTCGCCGAATTCGTCGGCGCCGACCCGGCCGACCCACGCGGCCCGGTGGCCCAGCCGGGCCACCGCGACGGCCACGTTGGACTCGGCGCCGGCCAGGTGCATGGTCAGCGGCCCTCCGGCGGCGAGCGGGCCGGCCGAGCGCAGCGACACCAGGGCCTCGCCGACGGTGAGCAGGTCGGGTGCGGTCATGACGGCGTCGACTCCCGCACGGCGGCGAGGTAGCTGCGCGCCCGCGCCCGCAGGGCGTCCAGGTCGCCGCCGGAGGCGGCGTCGCCGACCAGGGGGCCGCCGAGGCCGACCGCGATCGCGCCGGCCCGGAAGTAGCCGGGCACGTCGTCGCGGCCGACGCCGCCGACCGCGACGAACGGGATGTCCGGGAAGGGGTCGCGCACCGCCCTGAGGTACGCCGGGCCGCCGACCGACGCCGGGAAGAGCTTGACCGCCGACGCCCCCATCCGCACCGCGGTGTAGGCCTCGGTCGGGGTGAGCGCCCCGGCGGCCACCGGGAGGCCGCGGCGCGCCGCCTTGGCGATCGACTCGACCACGGCCGGCGTCACCACGAACTGCGCGCCGGCGGCGGCCACGTCGGCGACGTCGGCGGTGGTGAGCACCGTGCCGGCCCCGACCAGCGACCCGGCGGGGGCCGCCGCGCGCAGCGCCTCGATCGCCCCGAGGGCGTCCGGCGTGGTCAGGGCCACCTCGACGACGCGTACGCCCTCCTGGAGCAGCGCGGTGCCGGCGGCGATCGCGGCGGCGGTGTCGGTGCCGCGGATGATCGCGAGGATGCGCGCCGCGGTCAGTTCGGCGGTCAGGTTGACGGTCATGTGATCACCATTCCGCGTAGGAGCCGTCGCGGTGCCGCCACGTGGGGCTGCGCCACGCGTGTCCGCGCTTGTCCGCCGCCCGTACGGCGTGCTCGTCGATCTCGATGCCGAGGCCGGGTGCCGTGAGCCGCTCGACGTACCCGTCGACGAACGTCAGCGGGGTCTTGTCGAGGCAGTAGTCGAGCACCTCGGCGCCGAGGTTGTAGTGGATGCCGATGCTCTGTTCCTGGATCAGGTAGTTCGGCGTGGCGAAGCCGACCTGGAGGCAGGCGGCGAGCGCGATCGGCCCGAGCGGGCAGTGCGGGGCGAGCTGCACGTCGTACACCTCGGCCAGCGCGGCGATCTTGCGCACCTCGGTGATGCCGCCGGCGTGCGAGAGGTCCGGCTGGGCGACCGCGATGCCGGCCTGGAGCACCGGCAGGAACTCCTGCCGGTTGTAGAGCCGCTCCCCCGTCGACACCGGCGTGGTGGTGGAACGGACGAACTCGCCGATGAGGTGCGAGTTCTCCGGCACCACCGGCTCCTCCAGGAAGAACGGCCGGTACGGCTCGAGCAGCGGGGCGACCCGGCGGGCGGTGGCGAGGGTGAACCGGCCGTGGAAGTCGACCGCCACGTCCCGCTCGTCGCCGAGCACCTCGCGGGCGGCGGCCACCCGCTGCACCACGCCGTCGATCTCGGCGACGGACGCCACGCTGCTCATCCGGCCGGAGGCGTTCATCTTCACCGCGGTCAGGCCGGTGGCGACGGCGGCGGCGATCTGGTCGCGTACCTCGCTCGGCTCGTCGCCGCCGACCCAGCCGTAGACCCGGATCCGGTCCCGGACCGGGCCGCCGAGCAGCTGGTGCACCGGCGCGCCGAAGTGCTTGCCGGCGATGTCCCACAGCGCCTGGTCGAGCCCGGCCACGGCGCTGGCCAGGATCGGCCCGCCCCGGTAGAACGAGCCCTTGGTCATGACCTGCCAGTGGTCCTCGATGCGCAGCGCGTCCCGGCCGACCAGCATCTCGCTGAGCTGCTCGACGGCGGTGCGGACGGTCTCGGACCGGCCCTCGCAGGTCGCCTCGCCCCAGCCGACGATCCCGGAGGACGTCTCGACCCGGACGAACAGCCAGCGCGGCGCGACGAGGAAGGTCTCCACCCGTTCGATCGTGGTCATGGCGTCCTCAGCCCTTCGTGGCGCCGGCGGTGAGGCCGGAGACGACGTACTTCTGCACGAACAGGGCGATCAGCATGATCGGCAGGGTGACCACCGTGGCCGCCGCCATCAGGCCGCCCCAGTCGATGCTGGCGTAGCCGACGAAGTCGAAGATCGCCACCGGGAGCGTCTTGGTGTCGGCCCCGGACAGCACGAGGGCGAACATGAAGTTGTTCCAGGAGAAGATGAACGACAGGATGCCGGCGGTGGCGATGCCGGGCACCGACAGCGGCAGGGTGATCCGCCGGAACGCGCCGATGTGGGTGAGCCCGTCGACGAGCGCCGCCTCCTCGAGCTCGGTCGGCAGGCCGTCGAAGTAGCCCATCATGATGTAGACGATCAACGGCAGCGACACGAACATGTGGCTGAGGATCAGCACGGTGAACCCGCCGACCATCTGCAGGTTCGAGAAGACGTAGTACCAGGGCACCAGCAGCGAGACGCCGGGGATGACCCGCGCCATGAGCACGACGAGCGCGGACTTCTTCATGTTGAAGCGGCTCATCGAGTACGCGGCGGGCACGCCGAGCAGCAGCGACAGCACGGTGGCCGCGAGCGCCACCCAGAGGCTGTTGCCGATGAACTGGATGTAGTTCGCCTGCTGGAGCACGTTGGAGTAGTTGTCCATCGTCGGGGAGAAGACGAAGGCCTTGTCGGTGTCGTAGATGTCGACGTTCGTCTTCAACGACGCGGCGACCATCCACACCAGCGGCGCGATCAGCGACAGCACGACGAGGACGAGGGCCACCGTGCGGAAGATCTTGTACGGCCTGCGCAGCTTCATCGGTCCAGCCCCTTCTTGCGGTAGGTCAGGGCCCACATCACCCCGATGATGATCAGGAAGAAGATGATGAGGACGGTCGATGAGACGCCGTAGTCGTTGTAGTCGAAGCTGAGCCCGTAGGCGTACACGTTCAGGGTCTCCACCTCGTGGAACGACCCGCCGCCGCGCCCCTTGGTGGCGTAGAGGATGTCGAAGGTCTTCAGGGCGTCGATGCCGCGCAGCAGGATCGCGACGATCACGGTGGGCATCAGCAGCGGCAGGGTGACGTGCCGGAACCGCTGCCAGGTGCTGGCGCCGTCGATCAGCGCCGCCTCCTGCGGCTCGTCGGACAGCGACGTCAGGCCGGCGAGCAGGATCAGCACGACCATCGGGGTCCACTGCCAGATGTCGATGAACATCGTCGTCGGCAGGGCCGAGTTCTGCCCGGAGAGCCAGGGCTGGGGATCGATGCCGACCCAGCCGAGCACCTGGTTGGCCATGCCGATGTTGGGGTCGAAGATCAGCCGCCACATCATGCCGACCGCGACCGGGGTGGCCACCAGCGGCAGGAGGATCGCGACCCGGACCCACTTCTCACCGCGGAACGGCCGCCACAGCAGCAGGGCGATGGCCATGCCGAGGACGACCTCGAAGAAGAGCACGACGCCGGTGAAGAGGGCGGTGCGCCACACGGCCGGCCAGAACCGGTCGGTGTCGCCGAGCACGTCGAGGTAGTTCTGGAAGCCGATGAACGAGCTCTCGGCACGGACCGAGCCCTCGGCGTCGGTCAGGCTGAGGTACCCGGTCCACGCCACCGGAAAGATGATCAGCACGGCGACGAACAACATGGCGGGCGCCGCGAAGAGCCACTTGCGGTGCGCGTTGGCCCAGCGCGACCAGGCCGAGGTCTCCGGGGACGCCGGACGCGCCTCGGGCGATCTTTTGACTGGTGTGGTGACGGCTGACATGAGGTCTCCGGGTGGGTCAGGGCAGCGGCCCGACGCGGGGTGGCGGAGCCGGTCGGCTCCGCCACCTGCGCTTCGGGCTACTTCGCCTCGTCGTCGAGGAACTTCTGGAACGCCTCGTTGGCCGCGTCCGCCGAGGCGGCCGCGTCCTTGCCGGTGATCGCGTCGACGATCGGCTGGCCGACGATCTCCCGCGCCTGGGCGACCTTCTCGACCAGCGGCCGGTCGTGGCCCACGCCGTTGGCGGTGCTGACCGTGGTGGCCTCGGCGAGGTCCTTCGGGTAGGTCGCCGCGCCCTCCGGGTTCTCCCAGACGGAGGTACGGGCGCTGGGCACGCCGGCCTTCTGCTGCGCCAGCGCCTGCTCCTTGCCGGCCGCCCACTGGATGAACTTCCAGGCGTTGTCCTGGTTCTTGGACGCCTCGTTGACGCCGAGCGCCCAGGACGGGATGTTGTACGGCTTCGAGCCGGCCGGGCCGGCCGGGAAGGCCGCGAACCCGACGGTCTCGGAGACCTTCGACTTGGCCGGGTCGGTGGCGTTCTTGTAGAGCGAGTTGGCCTCGGTGTAGAAGGCCGCCTTGCCCTGGGTGAAGATCGCCATCGCCTCGGACCAGCTCATGTCGGTGCTGATGTTCTCCGGGCCGTGCTCACGCAGCATCCCGCCGTAGTAGGCGTACGCCTGCTTGGCCTGCTCGGTGTTGATCGAGGCCTTGCCGCTGGCGTCAACGAAGTCGCCGCCGAAGCTGTAGAGGAAGCTGGAGAACTGGGTGACGGCGGCGGCCTTGCCGGTGCGGGACACGAAGCCCGCCACGCCCGGGTTGTCCGCCTCGACCTTCGCCGCCTGCGCCTTGAGCTCGTCGAGGGTCTTCGGCGGGGCGGTGAAGCCGGACTTCTCCAGCAGGTCCTTGCGGTAGTAGAGGACCTCCTGCTCGGTGATGATCGGCACGCCGACCACCTTGTCCTCGTACGTGGTGGCCTGCACCGGTCCGGACTGGAAGTCGGCGATCTCGAACGCGCTGTCCGACTTGCTCTTCTCCGTCAGGTCGGCGAGGTACTTGTTCTTGGCGAACAGCTTCCCCTCCTGCAGCGGCCGGTACATCATCACGTCCAGGTCGGTGGACCCGGCGTTCAGCTTGACGTTGTACTGGTCGGAGAGCTGGTCCTCACCGAGCTGGGTGACCTCCACCTTCAGGCCCGACTGCTTCTCGAACTCCGGCAGGGCCTTCTTGATGTTCTCCGTCCAGACGTGGTTCACCAGCGTCACGCGAACGGTGTTCGAGCCGCCGGCGTCGTCCCCGCCGCCACCGCAGGCGGACAGGCCGAGGGCGACGACCATCGCCAGGGAAGTCCCAATAACTGATCGACGTCTCACGTCCATCTCTCCTTATGCCGTGGCCGTGGCCGCCGCCCTGACGGGTGGGCCGCCACCTCGCGGTTTACATCCGCTTAACAACCGGATGCTAGGCCGAAAAAACAGATTTATACAAGGGGTAGGCCCAACTGATATGCTCCATGACGTGAAATCGTCCTCCTCGGGGGCTGTGGCCGCCCAGCTCGCCCCTGTCGAGGCTGGCCTGCACGCACGCGTCCTCGATCGCCTCGGCACGGCCATCTGTGACGGCGAGCTGACACCCGGGTCGGTGCTCAACATCGACGACCTGGTCGACCGCTACGCCGTGTCCCGCTCGGTCGTCCGCGAGGTGCTGCGGGTGCTCGCCTCGATCGGGTTCATCGAGACCCGCCGCCGCGTCGGGGTCATGATCCGCCCGTCGGAGGACTGGAACGTCTTCGATCCGCAGGTGATCCGCTGGCGGCTCGCCTCGGCCGGCCGCATCGTCCAGCTACGCTCGATCACCGAGCTGCGGACCGCCATCGAGCCGCACGCCGCCTGGCTGGCCGCCAACCGGGTCGGCCACGACGAGGCGAGCGACCTGGTCGGGCTCGCGGCGAAGATGTGGGCCGCCGGCAAGGCTGGGGACGAGGAGCGCTTCCTCCAGCTCGACATAGAATTCCACCGCCGGATCCTGGTCGCCTCCGGCAACGAGATGTTCGTCCGGTTGCAGGACCTGATCGCGGAGGTGCTCACCGGCCGGCACCAGCACCACCTGATGCCGCACCACCCGCACGAGCAGGCCCTCCAACTGCACGCCGAGGTGGCCCAGGCGATCCAGCGGCGCGACGGCGAGCGTGCCCGGCGGGCCATGGTGCAGCTCATGGAGCAGGCCTTCGACGAGATGAGCTCGATCTGGGAGCAGACCGGCGAGACTGCCGGCGCCTGAGCGCGACCCGCCGGGCTGGCGGCGTACCGGCGCGGGCGGCTCGGCGCCGACGGCCCTGCGCGGGCGCGGACTCCGGGACCTCGACGGCCACCGGTGGTCGTTCCAACTGACGGCGGCGGGCCCGGCGGCGGTCGCACGGACCGCCGCCGGGCCGTGGTCAGCCGGGGTGCCCGGCGGTCGTCCGCGCCGGCCCGCGGCGGGCCGAGCGGCCCACGCGGGTCACCAGCAGCAGCGCCACGATCAGGTACGGCACCGCGGCCACCGCGAACGCGACCCCGTTGCCGGCCCCGGTGGCGAGCAGGCCGTAGCCGCCGTAGACCGCGATGACCGTCACGTCGGTGGCCATTCCGGCCAGCGAGGTGACGGTGGCGCGGCTGCCCCCGCTGATCCGGGCCTGCAACCGGGCGTCGGCGAGCACGGTGGCGAGCTGGAAGCCGCAGAACGCCGCCGCGACCAGCGCGAAGCCGGCCGGCCGGGCGGACAGCGCCCCCGCGACCAGGGCCAGGGCCGACAGCGCCAGCAGGCCGGCGTACCCCCGGGCGGTCAGCCGCTCCCCCGCCGGGGCCAGCAGGCCGCCCACGGCCACCCCGAGCCAGGTGAGCAGGAGCAGCAGCGGCACGGTCGCCTCGCCGACGCCGGTGTCCCGGGCCAGCAGCGGGGTGTACTCGTCGAGGGCGCCCCAGACCGCCGCGACGACCGCGACCAGCAGCACCGCCGCGCGCACGCTCCGGTCGGCGCGGACCTCGGCGAGCCCCGCGCGCAGGCTCGCCCACCAGCCGAGGTCCTCGTCGTCGTCCGCCCCGCCGTCGTGCCCGGTCCGCTCCGGCCCCCCGCCGCCCAAGACGAGGGTGGGCGCGGCGTCGACATCGGCGGACTCGGCGTCGGCCCGGACAGGCGCGGCGTCGACATCAGCGGACGCGGCGTCGGCCCTGACGGACTCGGCGTCGACAGCGGCGGTCTCGGGTCGGCGGTGTTCGGGGAAGCGGGTGGCGACGGCGGCGGCGAGCAGGCAGGCGAGCACGCTCGCCACGCCGACGGCCGGGTAGCCTCCGACGGCGAACACGGGGCCGGCCAGCAGGATCGAGGCGAGCACGCCGATCGTCCCGGCCGTCTTCGCCCGGCCGATGACGCGGGCGTAGCGGCCGGCGGCGCCCAGGCGGTCGAGTTCGGTGAAGACCAACGCCTCCAGCGCGCCCGAGGCGAGCGCCCCGCCGGCGCCCCAGAGCACGAACCCGACGGCGAAGGCCGGGTACGAGGGCACGAGCACCCAGAGGGCGAAGCCGGCGGCGGTGACCACCGGCGCGAGGCTGAGCAGCAGCCGCCGGGAGACCGCGTCGGCGAACGCGCCGGAGGGCACCTCCAGCAGGATGCTGGCGGCCGACCAGATCACGAACAGCGACGAGATCTGCCACACCGACAGGCCGGTGTCGCTGAACAGCAGCGCGTACAGCGGATAGAGCAGGACGAGTTCGCTGAGGAACGCGTACCCGTAGAGGGTGGCCGCCAGCCGGCGGACGCGCGCGTCGGACGCGCGCGGAGGGTGGACAGTCATGGGACCTTCCCGTGAGGACGAAGCGGACGCCGGACGTACGGCGACCGCGGCGGCCCACGGCAGTGGCCCCTAGCAGTGCATCAACATCGCCACGTCATGCCGCGATGGTAGCCGCGCCGGCCCGGGCCGTCACGCCCTTCGCCGGACACACGCCGGGGTGGGATCCGATGTGGATCCCACCCCGGTGGTGTGGTCAGCGGCGGCGTTGCTCGCCCTCCAGCGGCGGGATCACCATGGTGGCCTCGCTGTCCTCGCCGGCCGGGCGGGCCGGGACGGTGGTGCCGCCCGAGGTGACCCGGCTGGCGTCCGGGTCGCCCTGTCGCGGCACGGGCACGGTCGGGTCGGTGTCGACGCGGGGACCGGAGACCACCTGCGTGGCGTCCGCGTCCGCCCCGACGCGCGGGGCGGAAACCACCTGGGTGGCCTCCGGGTCGGTGTCGACGCGCGGGCCGGAGACCACCTGCGTGGCGTCCGGGTCGCCGCCGTGCGTCGCCGCCGCGGCGAGGTGGGCCTCGCTGTCGCGGCGTCCGGCCTGGTAGGCGCGCGCGTGCGTGGCGATCAGCCGCGACTCCTGCTCGGCCCGGCTCAGCCACGACTCCCAGCGGCTCTGCATGGGACGGACCAGCCCGCCGCCCACCCCGACGACGAGGATGCCACCCACGGTGGCCAGCACCGCGATCAGCACCGGAGTGGTGACCGCGGTGGCCACGCCGATCTGGTTGAGCGCGGCGATGACGCCCAGGCCGAGGATGAACACGGAGGCGATGGTGGCCAGGAGCCGGCCGTACGACAGCCCGCCGAGGGCGCCGCTGATGATGTCCTTCACCGCGTTGGCGATGGCGGCGGCCACCACGACGATGACGATCGCGACGAAGGCGCGGGGCAGCCAGGCGATCACACCCGCGATCAGGTCGGAGATGGGGTTCGGCCCCCAGATGCCGAAGGCCAGCTGGAGGGTCACCAGCAGCACCCCGTAGTAGGCCAGCTTGGCGACGATGTCACTGGCGTCGTACCGGGAGCGGGCCAGGGCCCGGCGGACCCCACCGCGTTCCACGGCCCGGTCGAAGCCCACCCGCTCCAGCACCTTGTCCACGATCTTCAGCACGGCCTTGGCGATCAGCCAACCGGCCACCAGGATCGCCACGAAGGCGACGGCCTTGGGCAGGAACAGCATCACCGACCGGAGGGCGTCCCCCACCGCGTCGCCGAAGTTGTCTCTCATCGGAATTCCTCCACACGGCATCCGGGTTCGTCCGGCCCGACCTACCCCCGGGGGCGACCGGGGAAACGCCCGGTCACCGGCGCCGGCAGCCGTAGGACACCGAGGTCTGGGCCTGCACCGGAGCCGGTGAGGTGATGTTGACCGTGGCCGTCTCGGTCGTGCTGCCCACGCCGCTGAAGGCCCAGCGCAGCGTCAACTCGACGGTGCGCTGGCCGCGCCCGACCCGCTCGGTCAGCAGGCTGCCGGGCGCGCTGCCGGTGCGCAGCCACTGGTAGCGGATCTCCCCCGCCCGGCCGTTTGTCGACACGGTGGCGACCACGTCGACGGTGACGTCGCACCGGTCGCCGGCCGGCTGCGGAACCGCCACCGTCACCCCGGTCACCTCGAGCGGGCTGATCCGCTGCCAGAGGTGGAGGCCCACGGCGGCGAGCAGCGCGACGGTCAGCAGGGTCGACAGCACCGAGGCCACCATCCGCCACGGCGACCGCCGTCGCGGCGGCGCCGGCCACGCGGGTGCCGGTGGCGGGGTCGTCGGCACGCCCGGCCCGAACCGCACCTCCCCGCCGGGCGGGGCGGCGGGCCCGCCGGGCGGCGTCCCCGGACCGGGCCCGGTGGTACGCCCGGTACCGGCCACGTGCCCGACCTCCGTGGCCGTCGCCCGGGCGGTCCACTCCCCCGGCGCGTGCCGCGCCGCCGGCCACGGCCCGGGCCCCCCGCCCGGTGCGTGCCGCGGCATCGTCGCCTCACCGGGTTCCGGGCGCACGGTCGCCGCACCGTGGGCCAGGGACGCCGTGGGCTCCCCCGCCACCAGGCGCACGGTCGCCTCACCCGAGGCCGGGGATGGTGCCGTCCCCGCCAGGTACATGGTCGCGTCGCGCGAGGGCAGGTGCGTCGTCGGCTCCCCCGCCGCCACGTGCACGGTCGCCTCATCGGAGGCAAGGCGCGCGGTCGGCTGCCCACCGGCCAGGTTCCCGGTCGCGTCGTGGGAAGGCAGGTGCGCGGTGGGCTCCGCCCGTGGCTGCGGCTGGTGGACGCCGAGGCGGGCGGTCGCCGCGCCGTCGTCCGGCTGACGGCGGGCGGGCAGCGCCTCGGTCGGGTCGTTCGGCTGGGTCACGGCGGCCCGCCCTCCGTCGTCGTGGTCGGCATCGAAGTGTCGGGCTTCAGCCCGGCGTGCAGAACGAGCGCAGCGTCACGTACACCGGCGGGCCCTCGGGCGAGGCGTTGCCGGCCTCGTCCACGGCGACGACCCGGACCGGGATCCGGGTGCTGGTCTTCGGTTGGGGCAGCTCGCCCAGGACGCCCCGGAACACCCCGCGCCCGCCCGACGTCATGGGCACCTCGGTGGTGCGGCCGTCCAGCGTGTACCGCAGGCTCACCCTCAGCTCCCCGGTGGCCGTACTGTCGTCGGCGACGACCGCGGAGATCGTGCTGGACGTCGGCCCGTACGGGCAGCCGCGGGGGTCGAGTTCGCCCGGGCTGGCCGCGACCCGGCCGACGGAGGGCGCGACGGTGTCCGCCGGCGCGGCGCTGGCGCTGGCCGACGCGGTCGGCGGGGCGGGGGCCGACGTCGTCGGCGTGCCGGTCCCGGCCGGCTCCGGTGCGGCCGTCGTCGCCGTCGGTGCGACGGAAGGGGTCGGGCTGGGCGTCGTCCCGGCCGTCGGGCTCGGCGCGGGGGCCGACGCGGAGGGCGCACCCGTCGGCTCCGCCGGCGCCTCGGGTGCGGGCGTCCCGGCGGCGGGCAGCGGCTCGTCGCGGCCGGCGTAGCTGAACCCGGCGCCGCCGAGCAGCAGCGCCGCCGCCAGCCCGCCGCCGACCAGCGCCGCGCGGGCCCGGCCGGATCGCAGCCACGTCCACCGGTCCGTCGCCTCGCCGAACGCGGTGCTGGCCAGGCTGGTGGCCCCGCCGGTGCCGTCCGGGAACGGCAGGAGGGCGGCGAGCAGGGCCGCCCGCCGGGCCAGCTCGCGCAGGCCACGCTCCTCCCACCGCCGCCCGTACGACTCGGCCGCCACCCGCTCCAGCACGGCGAGGAAGACCTGGGCGGGTTGCGGCCGCTCGGCCGGTTGCTTGGCCATGCCGTGCCGCAGCAGTTCGTGCACCGGCTCGGGGGCCGGTTCGGTGGGGATCGGCGCGTGGGCGTGCTGCTGACGCAGGGTGAGCAGGTCCCGCCCGTCGAAGGGCGGCCGGCCGGTGAGGCACTCGTAGAAGGTGGCGGTGGCCGCGTAGATGTCGCAGGCCGGGCTCGCCGGAGCGCCCGTCCACTGCTCGGGGGCCATGTAGCGGGGAGTGCCGGTGACGCTGACCCCGGAGCCCTCGCCCACCGGCATGGCGATGCCGAAATCGGCCAGTTTGCTGGCGCCCTCGGCGGTGACCAGGACGTTCTCCGGCTTGTAGTCGCGGTGCACGACGCCCCGGGCGTGCGCCGCGCCGAGCCCCGCCAGCGAGCCCTTGAGGACGCAGAGCGCCGACTCCGGCGTCGTCGCTCCGTGCGCGCGCAGCAGCTGCCGCAGCGACACGCCGTTGACCAGTTCCATGACGATCGCCGCGCCGCCGGGCGACTCGACGTACTCGTAGAGGCGGGAGACGTGCGGGTCGTCGATGCCGGCCAGCAGCCGGGCCTCGGCGCGGAACGCGGTGCGGAACGCCGGGTCGTCACCGATGCCGCCGGTGAGGTACTTGATCGCCACCGGGGTGTCGGTCGCCTCGTGCACGGCGAGGTCCACCCGGCCGGACGCGCCGGCGCCGAGCTGCCGCACCGGGCGGTAGCCGGAGACCTGCCAGCCGGTCACGCGTCCACCTCCCCGCTCCGGGGACGGTGGGGCCGCCCCCCGGTCGCCATTGTGGTCGCGGGAGCCGGCGCGGCCATCGGCGCAACGGCTGCTTCCGGCCCCCGGACGTCCGGGGCGTCCCGGCGGGTGGCGGCATGGTCGGTTACGGACACACGTCACTGGTACCACCCGCCGGCAACCGCACCGCGCCACGGCGCTCCCGGCCGGGCCGGCTGGACTAGGGTGCAGGCCGTGGGCAGCGAGGCGACTCCCGAGGCAGCGACCCGTCGGCCGATGACGACCCGGCGGTGGCTCACTGTCCTGTTGCTGACGATGACCGCCCTGGTCCTGCTCGGCGGGGGCGCCGGCGCCGCCGCGCTGAGGCACACCGCCGCCGTCTCCAACCACCTCGCCGACCAGGTCGCCCCGGCCCGTACGGCGGTCGGCCAGCTCGACAGCGGCCTGCTCGCCCAGGCGGCGGCCGTACGCGGCCACGTCGTCACCGCCGACCCGCGCTTCCTCGACGCGTACCGGCGGGGCGTCGAGAGCGAACGCGCGACCATGTCCCGGCTGCACGAGCTGCTCGCCGGCGAGCCGGAGGCGCTGGCCGACCTGGACCGGGCGCGGCGGCTGGCCGACCGCTGGCGCACCGAGTACGCCGAACGCCTGGTCGCCTCCCGGCAGGCCGGCGGGACGCCGGAGGAGCTGGCGCCGCTGGTGACCGGGGACGCGGAGACCTTCGCGGCGGTACGCGCCGAGCTGACCGGGCTGGTCGGCCGCCTCGACGGGATCCGGGACGCCGGCCGGGACGACCTCGACCGGGCCCGGGCGTTGCGGGACCTGACCTTCGTGGCGATCCTGGCGGCCCTGCTGCTGTGCGGGATCGTCGGATCCGTGCTGGTGCGCACGAGGGTGCTGCGCCCGCTGGACCGACTGGGCGCCTCGGTGCGGCAGGTGGCCGGCGGCGACTTCCGGCACCGGCTGCGGCCCGACGGCCCCGCCGACATCGCCCGGCTGACCAGTGACGTGGAGACGATGCGCCGCACCGTGGTGGAGGCGTGGGAGCGCAGCCAGCACGACCGGGACGCCCTGGAACAGCAGGCGGACGAGCTGCGCCGCTCCAACGAGGACCTGGAGCAGTTCGCGTACGTGGCGTCGCACGATTTGCAGGAGCCGCTGCGCAAGGTGGCGTCGTTCTGCCAGATGCTGGAGCGCCGCTACGCCGACCAGCTCGACGACCGCGCCCGGCAGTACATCGGCTTCGCCGTCGACGGGGCCAGCCGGATGCAGGAGCTGATAAACGACCTGCTGACGTTCTCCCGGATCGGCCGGGTCTACGGCGAGCTGCGGGAGGTCGACCTGGCCGAGGTGTTCGCGCAGGCCGAGTCGAACCTGTCCCGGGCGGTGGACGAGTCCGGCGCGACGATCACCCGCGACCCGCTGCCCACGGTGCGGGGCGAGCCGACCCTGCTGACCATGCTCTGGCAGAACCTGCTGGGCAACGCGGTCAAGTTCCGCAGCCCCGACCGGGCGCCGCTGATCCGGGTGACGGTGACGGACACCCCGCAGGACTGGTCCTTCGCCGTCGAGGACAACGGCATCGGCATCGACCCCCGGTACGCCGAGAAGATCTTCGTCATCTTCCAGCGCCTGCATCCCCGTGGCACGTACCCGGGCACCGGCATCGGGCTCGCGGTGTGCAAGAAGGTCGTCGAGTTCCACGGCGGCACGCTGAGCCTGGACGAGGCGTACCGCGACGGGACCCGCTTCGTGTTCACGATGCCGCGGCTGCCGACGGCGGTCGTACCCGCGCAGCCCAGCGAGCCGGCCGCGGAGTCGGCGGCCGGAGTCTGAGAGCCTGCCCGCCGCCCCGGGTCAGGCCTGCGGGCGCCGGTGGCCGTCACCGGGCACCGGCGCGGCGGGTTCCGGCCGCCCGGCCGGCGGGCGCTCCGCCGCCGGTGGCTCCGCACCCCGGGTGAACTTGTCGAAGAAGCGCAGCAGCTCCACCGGGAACGGCATCACCAGCGTGCTGTTCTTCTCGGCTGCCACGTCCACCACCGTCTGCAACAGCCGCAACTGGTAGGCGCCCGGCGTGTTCGCCATCGCCCGGGACGCGTCGGCGAGCCGGCGGGACGCCTGGTACTCGCCGTCGGCGGCGATCACCCGGGCGCGGCGTTCGCGTTCCGCCTCGGCCTGGCGGGACATCGACCGTTTCATCCCCTCGGGCAGCGCGACGTCCTTGACCTCGACCCGCTCGATCAGCAGCCCCCACGGCCCCTCCGTCGGCGCGTCGATGACCGCCTTCAGCTCGGCGTTGACCCGGTCCCGGTCGCCGAGCACGGTGTCCAGGTCGGCCTTGCCGATCACCGAACGCAGGGCGGTCTGTGCCACCTGGAGCACGGCCGAGGGGTAGTCGCGGACGTTGACCAGAGCCTTCACCGGGTCGACGACCCGGTAGTAGACCACCGCGTCGACGGTGAGGGTGACGTTGTCCCGGGTGATCGCCCCCTGCGGAGGCACACCGATGACGGTCGTCTGCATGCTGACCCGGACCATCCGGTCGGCGACCGGGACGATCAGGCGCAGGCCGGGCTCCCGGACCGGCGTCAGCACCCGGCCGAAGCGGAAGACGACGCCGCGCTGGTACTGCTGCACCAGCCGGACGCTCAGCGCGCCGACGAGTGCCAGGAGCGCGGCCACGATCACCACGCCGATCACGACCGCTTCCACGGCACCCCCGATCCGAACGGCTCCCCGGGCCGCCCCTTTCCCGCTGCGCCGGGAAGTAGTCCCGGCGCAACGGGTGGCCGGCCGGCCCGTCGGATCAGCCGGCCGACCTGCCGCTGCCGGACGGGCGGGCGGCCACCAACGCGATCCCGCACGCCGCGACGGCGCTCAGCGGGGCGATCAGGAAGCCGACGGTCACCTCGCCCGCCGCGTCCAGCACCACGCCGGCCACCGCCGCGCCGGCCGCGCTGCCCACCGAGAACGCCGTCGCCGCCCAGGCGAACGCCTCGGCCACCGTGCCGGTGGGCGCCACGTCGTCGATCGCGACGAAGGCGATGGTCAGCAGCGCCGGCAGCGCGAGCCCGCTGACCGCCATCAGCGCCAGCATCGCGGGCGGGGCCGGGGTGAGCAGCAACGGCAGGTAGCCGGCGGCGAAGACGCCGACCACGCGCGGCAGCGTGGCGTGCCGGCGCAGTCCGCCGAAGCGCACGTAGAGCAGGCCGCCGACCAGCGCCCCGGTGGCCTGCGCGGCGAGCAGCCAGCCGGCCCAGGACCGGGCCCCGGCCGCCTCGGCGTATCCGGTCGCGGCGACGGTCACGCTCCCCACCGCCGCCCCGACCAGCAGCAGCGCCCCGAGGATCAGTCGGAGCCGGCCGGCGCGCAGCGGCCCGGCCCAGTGGCGTACCGCCGGCTCGCCCCGCCAGCGCCGGACCGCGTCGGTCGTGGCGAACCACGCGGTGCCGGCGGCCTGGAAGCCCGCGGCGGCGGCGAGGCCGCCGGTCGGGCCGGCCAGGCCCACGGCGGCGAGCGTGACCACCGGGCCGAGGATGAAGATCAGCTCCTGGACGGCGATGTCCAGGGTGTACGCGGTCTGCACCCGGTGTGCGGGGAGCAGGTCGCGCCAGAGCACCCGCAGGCACGACTCGAACGGCGGCGCGCCAGCCCCGGCCAGGGCGGCGGCGAACACGGTGACCGGCAGGTTGACGTGCGCGGCGGTGAGGGCGAAGCCGATCGTCGACGCCGCCACGGAGAGCCACAGCACCGGCGGCTGCCGCCAGCGCTGCGCCATCCGGGCGAGCATCGGCTGGCCCACGGCGGTGCCGGCGGTGAACGCGCCGACCAGCAGGCCGGCGACGGTCAGCGTCATCGTCTCGCGGGCGAAGACGAGCAGGGCCAGCGGTGCCGCGCCGAGCGGGAGCCGGCCGAGCAGGCTGGCCGCCAGGACCCGGGCGGTCTGCGGCGCCCGGAGCACGGCGAGGGCGGAGGTGTCGGCGGGGTCGACGGGCGGGTGGTCGGCGGGCGGTACGAGTTGGCGGTGATCGGATCCGGGCATGACTGAGCGCTCCCAAGCGTGGCGGAGATGGACCGGTGGGCGGCGGAGTGCCGGGCCGGTCAGGGAACGTAGTCGGAGCGATCGTGGCCGTCGCCGTAGAGCGGGAGGTCCGGGGTGATCCAGAGACCGTGCGCGGCGGCGACGGCGTGCGACGGGATCACGCTGGACAGTCTAGACCCGAACGCCGCCACCGGTGGGGGCCAGCCGCGCCGGATTGGCCCTGGCCACCGCGCCGACCGGCCCCCCTACGATGACGGCCCACGACTCGCCGCACCGCCGGGAGGACGTCATGCGGGAGCGCTTCGCCGACCTGTCCACGCCGCTGATCGCCGACGCCTGCGTACGCCTCGGCGTGCCCCCGCGCGCGGCGCCGGCCGGGATCCGGGCGGTCGTCCCCGGTCACCGCCTCGTGGGCCGGGCACTGCCGGTGCGCCACCACGGCAGCGTGGACGTCTTCCTGGAGGCGTACGAGAACGCGATCCCGGGCGACGTGCTCGTGATCGACAACGGCGGCCGGAGCGACGAGGCGTGCGTCGGGGACCTGGCGGTGCTGGAGGGCGTCGCGGCCGGCATCGCCGGGCTCGTCGTCTGGGGCCTGCACCGGGACACGCCCGAGCTGGTGGAGATCGACCTGCCCGTCTTCAGCTACGGCAGCCTCCCGGCGGGCCCGGCCCGCCTCGACGCGCGGGAGCCGGAGACGCTCACCAGCGCCCGGGTCGGGCCGCACGTGGTGACCGCCGACGACCTCGTCGTCGCCGACGACGACGGGGTGCTGTTCGTGCCCGCCGCACGGGCCGCGAAGCTGTTCGCGGCGGCGGAGCGCATCGGGACCGTCGAGCGGGTCCAGGCGCGGCGGATCCGCGCCGGGGAGACGCTGCGGGAGCAGACCGCCTTCGCCGACTACCTGGCCCGCCGCGCCGCCGACCCCGCCCACACCTTCCGGCAGCACCTGCGGCAGGTCGGCGGGGCGATCGAGGAGTGACCACCCGAAGGCGCGCGTGAGGGTGGTCATAGCGGCTGGACGCCCCACCGTGGCGGGCTGCTAGCCTCGTCGGCAGGTCATGAGCGCCAGCGTCAAGCCCCGGCTCGCTGGCCGGCAACCCTCGTCCGCGCAGGGGTGCCCCGGGTGAGGACCAGGCACCGGAGCAGCTCCGGTGCAAGCGCGGCCTGGTTCCCAGGTCGTCCCGACCGAGGAGAGCCATGCCCGTCCGCATCTGCGCCCCACCGGCGGTCCCCGCCGTGGCCCCGACGTCGCCGGCGCTGATCCGGCGCCGCCACATCGACATGATGCGGGTCTGCGCCACCTCCTGTCGCCCCGGCGACGCGCGCTAGCCGCGCCACCCCTTTTTTCCCGCACCATTCCAGCGGTACGCCCACCGGGCGCACCGTCGGCGACGCGCGCCCCGTGCCCGTCGCCGCAGACACCTCATCGGAGACACCTGTGCGAATCCTTTCCTCCCTCACCCGGGCCGCCGCCCTCGGCGTGGCCGCCGTCCTCGCCGCCACCACCCTGACCGCCTGCGGCGACGACGCGGCCGGCGCGGCCGACAACCCGTACGGCCTGCTCCAGCCGGGCGTGCTGCGCACCGGCACGCTCACCGACGCCCCGCCGAACGTCTACCTCAAGGACGGCAAGTTCACCGGCTTCGACAACGACCTGCTCGTCGCGGTCGCCGGGAAGGTCGGCCTGAAGGTGGAGTTCGTCGGCACCGACTTCTCCGCGCTGCTCTCCCAGGTCAACAACCGCAAGTTCGACGTCGGCAGTTCCTCGATCACGATCACGGAGGCGCGCAGGAAGACCGTCGACTTCGGCAACGGCTACGACTTCGGCCATTTCGGACTCGACGTGCCGGCCGGCTCGTCGATCAGCGGCTTCGACCAGCTCGCCGGCAAGCGGGTCGTGGTCGTGCAGGGCACCGTCCAGGACGACTACGCCACCGGCGAGGGGCTCGACCCGGTCCGGGTGCCCGACTACAACGGCGCGATCAACCAGCTCAAGGCCGGCACGGCCGACGCCTGGATCGCCCCCGCCGAGATCGGCGACAAGTCGGCCGCCGACAGCGCCGGCAAGATCACCGTGGCGGCCAAGCTGCTCAGCCCGGCCCCGACGGCGTACGCGTTCGCCAAGGGCAACGACAAGCTGCGCGAGGCGCTCGACAAGGGCCTCGACGAGGTGATCGCGGACGGCACGTGGAGCCGCCTGCAGGCCCAGTACTACCCGGGCCGCCCGATCCCGGCCGACTTCAAGCCGGGCAGCGGCACGGTCGCGGTGCCGTCGGCGTCGGCCACCTCCTGAGACGTACGGACGACGAGCGAGCGGGGCGGTAGGAGCGACGATGGATCCGTTGAGCACCCTGTGGGAGACCTTCTTCGACTGGGACTCCATGCGCGAGGCGCTGCCCGAGATGCTGACGGTGGGGCTGCCCAACACGCTGATCCTGGCGATCTCCGCCGCCCTACTCGGCTCGGTGCTGGGCATGGCGCTGGCCGTCGCGGGCATCTCGCGTACCCGATGGTTGCGGTGGCCGGCGCGGGTCTACACCGACGTGTTCCGCGGATTACCCGCCGCGGCGACGATCCTGCTCATCGGCGTCGGCCTGGCGCCGCTGGGCATGCAGGTGTGGGGGCCCAACCCGTATCCCCTGGGCATCCTGGCGCTGTCGCTGATCGCGGCGGCCTACATCGGCGAGATCTTCCGCTCCGGCATCCAGTCGGTGGAGGCCGCCCAGTTGGAGGGGGCCCGGGCGCTGGGCCTGTCCTGGGGCGAGGCGATGCGCCTGGTGATCGTGCCGCAGGGGATCCGGCGGGTGCTGCCGGCCTGGGTGAACCAGCTGATCGCGCTCATCAAGGACTCCAGCCTGGTCTACTTCCTCGGCCTGCTGGCCAGCCAGCGGGAGCTGTTCCGGATCGGGCAGGACTACGCGGCTAACACCGGCAACCAGTCGGCGCTGCTGCTGGCCGGGCTGTTCTACCTGACGCTGACGGTGCCGCTGACGCACGCCGTCAACTGGATCGACCGGCGACTGCGGCACGGCCGGCAGGCCACCGCGCCCGCTGACGGCGACGACGACCTCGACCTGGCGCTGCCGGGCGCGGCGGGAGGGAACCAGCGATGAGCATCGACACGACGACCTCGGTGAGCCTGAGCGTCCGCGACGTGCACCTGGCCTTCGGGTCGCACCGGGTGCTGCGCGGGGTGGACCTGGACGTGGCGCGCGGGGCGACGGCCTGCGTGATCGGCCCGTCCGGGTCGGGCAAGTCCACCCTGCTGCGCACGATCAACCGGCTGATCGAGCCCGACCGCGGCGACGTGCTGCTGGACGGGCGCAGCGTGCTGGCCGACGACCCGGACGCCCTGCGGCAGCGGATCGGCATGGTCTTCCAGCAGTTCAACCTCTTCCCGCACATGAGCGTGCTGCGCAACGTCACCCTCGCGTTGCGCCGCATCCGCAAGCTCGGCGAGGACGAGGCGGTGGCCGTCGCCCGCGAGCACCTCGAGCTGGTGGGGCTGGCGGCCAAGGCCGACGCCCGCCCGGCGCACCTGTCGGGCGGGCAGCAGCAGCGGGTCGCGATCGCCCGTGCGCTGGCGTTGCGCCCGCAGGTGATGCTCTTCGACGAGGCGACCTCCGCCCTGGACCCGGAGCTGGTCAAGGGCGTGCTCGGGCTGATGGCCGAGCTGTCCGCCGGGGGCATGACGATGGTGGTGGTCACCCACGAGATGGGGTTCGCCCGCGAGGTCGCCGACACCGTGGCGTTCATGGACCGCGGCGTGGTGCTGGAGGCCGGCGAGCCGGCCGCGATCTTCGAGCGGGCCGAGCACCCCCGGCTGCGCCGATTCCTCTCCCAGGTGCTCTAGCGCCGAGCCGGTCACGTCGGTGGACCGACCCGTCCGGTGCCGTGGGTCTCGTCCTCAACGCGTGGGAAGGCTCCGCAGTTCCTCGGTGAGCTGTTCGAGGTACTCGGGCGGCCCGGCCTCGGCGAACCACAGCCAGAGTTCGGCGGCGTGGATCGGCAACCAGGCCCGGACCATGGCCGGGTCAGCTCCGTAGCCCTCGACGAGGACGTGGAACGACCGCGGGTCCTTGCGCGCGGCGCCCCAGGCCGCACGCGACAGTTCTCGGAGCGGGTCGCCGAGGTGGGCCGCCTCCCAGTCGACGACCGCCGTGATGTCGCCGTTCGCGGCGAGGAGGTTTCCGTCGGTCCAGTCGCCGTGACAGAACACCGGGCGACTGGCCGGTGGAACGGCGAGCGGCAGCGGGGGGCCGCCGGCGTCGCGGTAGCGACGGACGATCAGCGCATCGTCCGGCGCGGCCGGCAGCCCGTCGGGTGGCGGCAGCTCGTGGAGCCGACGGAGCAGTGCCGCCGAGGCACGCAGCCCGTCGAGTCGCACGTCGGCGTTCTCGCTGTCCAGTCGTTCACCCGGCATGAGCGTCATGAGGATCGAGCCCGGCCGGACCTCGACGAGCTCGGGAACCGGCATGCCCGTGTCGGCGAGCGCCCGCAGGGCGAGCACCTCCGTGTCGTGGCGGGAGGGTTGCGTCATCCGCTTCTCGACCAGGCGGCGCCCCTCGCGCTCCACCAGCCGGACGTGACCGACCGCTCCCTGCCGCATCCCGCCATCCTGCCAGGCGCGGAAGGCTGGCGTACCGCCGAGTCTTGGCAATATCCTCCACTGCACACGCGATGCCTGGAGTTCCTTTTCACGGGGCCGCCCCC
>NZ_WAAS01000032.1:0-40300 GCF_008806585.1 Micromonospora sp. AMSO12t | reverse complement strand
CGGTAGTTCCGGACCCCGGCGCCGACCGCGCCGACCACCCCGCAGAACTCGTGCCCCCCGAAGCGGACCGGGCCGTCCGCCAGCGCCTCGGCCAGCCGTCGGTGCAGGGCGATCGGCTCACCGGCGAGATATTAGGCGGACGACCCGGTTTTCGAGGCCCCGCGCGAGGCACGGAGCGGCCGGACGTCGGATTGCCCGGTCAGATCTCGTAGCTGGCGCCGGGCCGGACCACCTCGAGCGGCCCGTCGAAGGCGGCGCCGGCCGACGCCACGGTGTGCGCCTCGCTGCCCCAGGCGGGCACGAGGTGGGTGAGCAGCAGCCGGCCCACCCCCGCCTTGGTCGCCACCTCGCCGGCTTCCCCACCGGTCAGGTGCAGGTCCGGCGGGTTCTCCACGCCGTCGAGGTAGCTCGCCTCGCAGAGGAACGTGTCGGCGTCCTGGGCCAGCCGCAGCAGCGCGTCGCAGGGCGCGGTGTCCGAGGAGTAACAGAGCACCCGGCCGCCGTGCTCCAGCCGGACGCCGTACGTCTCGACGGGGTGGTTCACCCGGTCGACGGTGACCGCGAACGGGCCGATCGGGAAGGTGCCGGGTTCGAGGGCGTAGAACTGGTAGACGTCCTCGACCGTGCCGTCCTCCTGCCCGTACGCGGCGGCCAACCGGTCCGGTGCGCCGGCGGGGGCGTAGACGGGCAGCGACGGGTAGGGGCCGTCCGGGGCGTAGCGGCGGACCACCACGTACGTCACCGCGTCGAGGATGTGGTCGCAGTGCAGGTGGGTGAGGATGATGGCGTCGGGGGCGTGCAGCCCCGCGTAGCGCTGGAGGTTGGACAGCGACCCGGAGCCGAAGTCGACGAGCAGCCGGAAGCCGTCCGCCTCGACGAGGTAGGCCGAGCAGGGGGACTCGGGACCGGGGAAACTGCCCGCGCAGCCCAGGACGGTCAGTCGCATCGAGTCTTCTCACTGTAACTATGCGTAGTTTCCGCGTCGACGGTCCCGCTGTGGATGATCTCTACCGGCGCGTACACCACGCAGGGCAGCCTACGCGCGCCCGCGCGACGACAAGAGTCATCCACAGGAAGTTGTCACCAACGTGACACCCGTCCGGGCCGCCCGCCCGGATCCCGTGACGAGACGGCGTCCGACGGTAGCGCTGGGTGAGCGGGCCGGCCACGTCGCGGGGGCCGTGACGGGCGGCCGGGCCACCGACGTGGGTCGGCCGCCCGGCCACGGGACGTCACGCCCAGAGCTGGCCCTCCAGGGCTTCCTCCGCGTCGGCGAGGGTGCCGCCGTACGCCCCGGTGGAGAGGTACTTCCAGCCGCCGTCGCAGACCACGAAGGCCACGTCGGCCCGCTGGCCGGCGCGGACGGCCTCGTGCGCCACCGCCAGGGCGGCGTGCAGGATCGCGCCCGTGGAGAAGCCTGCGAAGATGCCCTCCACCTCGACGAGCTGCCGGGTCCGCAGCACCGCGTCGCGGGTGCCGACGGAGAAGCGCCGGGACAGCACCGACGCGTCGTAGAGCTCGGGGACGTAGCCCTCGTCGATGTTGCGCAGCCCGTAGACCAGCTCGCCGTAGCGCGGCTCGGCCGCGACGACCTGGATGCCGTCGACCTTCTCGCGCAGGTAGCGCCCGGTGCCCATCAGCGTCCCGGTGGTGCCGAGGCCCGCCACGAAGTGCGTGATCGTGGGCAGGTCGTGCAGCAGCTCCGGGCCGGTGGTCTCGTAGTGCGCCCGGGCGTTCCCCTCGTTGCCGTACTGGTAGAGCATGACCCAGTCGGGGTGCTCGGCCGAGATCTGCTTGGCGGTGGCGACCGCCTGGTTGGAACCGCCCGCCGCCGGCGAGAAGATGATCTCCGCGCCGTACATCCGGAGCAGCTGCACCCGCTCGGTCGAGACGTTCTCCGGCATCACGCAGACCAGCCGGTAGCCGCGCAGCTTGGCCACCATCGCCAGCGAGATGCCGGTGTTGCCGCTGGTCGGTTCGAGGATCGTGTCGCCCGGCCGGAGCCGGCCGGACTCCTCGGCCGCCCGGACCATGAACGTGGCCGCCCGGTCCTTGATGCTGCCGGTCGGGTTCCGGTCCTCCAGCTTCGCCCAGAGCCGCACCGGCGGCGCCCCGTCGGGCACCGTCGGCGAGAGCCGGGGCAGCCCGACCAGGGGAGTTCCTCCGCAGGCGTCGAGAAGGCTGTCGTACCGCGCCATGGCGACCGCCCCCGTCAGCGGGCGGCGGCGGCCGACCGCGCGGCGACCGCGGCGCCGTGCTGGGCGATCGCGGCAGCCGCGGCGAAGCCGAACGCGCCACCGGCGACGGCCGGCAGGATGGTCACGCTGTCGCCGTCGTTGAGCTTGGCGTCCAGCGCGCCGAGGAAACGGACGTCCTCGTCGTTGACGTAGACGTTGACGAAGCGGTGCAGCGCACCGGCGTCGGTGACCAGCCGGGCCTTCAGGCCGGCGTGCCGGGAGTCCAGGTCGGCGAGCAGGTCGCCCAGCGTGTCGCCGGCGCCCTCGACGACCTTCGCGCCGCCGGTGTAGCTGCGCAGGATGGTGGGGATGCGAACCTCGATGGCCATGGTGTCGTGCTCCTCGATGATGGTCGGGCGTGCCGAAGGGTGACGGGACGTAAACGGGTGTGACGGCGCTGGATCAGCGGCCGGAACACTCGTAGTCGACCGTCGCCGGGCTCTGCCCGAACATGTAGGACTGCACGGCGTGCGGGTCCACCCCCGCGTCCACGATCCGGACCGGCTCCTCGGTCACCACGCCGTCGACGATCCGGAAGGAGCGGATCTCCTCCGTGTCGGCGTCGCGGGTGGAGACCAGCAGGTAGTGCGCGCCGGGCTCACCGGCGAACGAGATGTCCGTGCGGGACGGGTAGGCCTCCGTGGCGGTGTGCGAGTGGTAGATGACGACGGGCTCCTCGTCCCGGTCGTCCATCTCGCGCCACACCCGCAGCTGCTCCATCGAGTCGAACTCGTAGAACGTCATGGAACGGGCCGCGTTGTCCATCGGAATGTGCCGGGTGGGGGTGTCGCTGCCGGCGGGACCGGCGACCACGCCGCACGCCTCGTCGGGGTGGTCCCGCCGGGCGTGGGCGACGATCGCGTCGATGATCGACCGGTCGATGCTCAGCACGTGGTCCAGCCTAACGCGTACCTGCCGCGACGTTGAGGTGGTGCCGGTCACGCCTAGTCGATCAAGGCGTTGAGCAGGGATTCCTGGAGATAGCCGAGGTACGCGTAGACCGACAGTTGGAACACCCGGCTGGAGGTCGGGTCCTCGGCGACCGCGTCGTCGAGCTCCTCGCCGAGATCGGTGCCGTCCTTGATCTCCAGCCGGACGCCCATCGCCAGCCGGGCGTCGTTGAGCGCCCGCAGCCACGCCTCGGCCGCCTCCGCGTCGAGACGCACCTCGCCGCCGGCCTCGTCGGGCAGCGACGCGAGGATCGCGCCAGCCTGGTCGATCTTGGCGGTCTTGAGGTCGCCCTCGGTGTAGCGGCGGAACTCGGCCGTGCCGGACGGGTCCTCCGGGTAGACCTCGGGGAAGAGCCGGCCCACCACCGGGTCGGTGTGGTCGAAGCCGTCGGTGAGCAGCCCGACCACCTCGGATGCCACCTTCCGCAGCACCCGCACCTCGTCGACGGCGAAGGTGACGACGTAGCGGTCGCCCTGGCGACGGAACATGCTCACGACCGGTCCACCGTCGCCCACAGCCCGTACGCGTGCAGCTGCGACGCGTCGTGCTCCATCCGCTCCCGGGCGCCGCTGGAGACCACGGCGCGGCCCTTGTGGTGCACGTCGAGCATGAGCTCTTCCGCCTTTTCCCGGCTGTAGCCGAAGAGCTTCTGAAAGACCCAGGTCACGTACGTCATGAGGTTGACCGGGTCGTCCCACACGATCGTCACCCACGGCCGGTCGGACGCCGGCACCTCATCGGTGTCCGGCGTCTCGACAGGTGCAACCTGCGGAGCCGCCATGCCCCCCATCGTGCCACCGGAGTCGGCGAACCGAGGAACCGGAACGCCGGCCCGGCGCGGATCGCCGCGTCCTGCCTGGTCAAGGGCGTGGGCGGCAGCGGGCGACGGCCGCCCGGCACCGACGCCGCAGGCGACCAGATCGCCCTCAGGCGAGCAGGATGCCGTGGTCGACAGCATCGGAGAGCACCCCGTCCAGCGAGAGGCGGACCACCTCGAACCGCCGGGACACCTCCCGGCACAGTTCCAGTTCGACCTCCCGCAGCGCGCGCTGCGCCCAGGCCCGGGCGGCGTTGGGGTCGTGGTTGCCGGGGCTGCGCCAGTGCTGCCAGCAGCCGCCCGAGAGGGCCACGGCCACCGGCGGGAGCACCTCCACGCGCGCCACGCCCGGGTAGCTCGCCAGCGTGTCGGTCGCGCCGGTCCCGGCCAGTCCCGCCACGCCGCCGGTGCTGGTGACGAGCAGCACGCGGTCCAGCTCGTGCTCGCCCCGGTGCTCCGTCAGGCCCCAGCGCAGCGGGGCGTCGAGGCGCCGCCGGACACCCGCCGGCAGCGGCGCGCCGAAGACCCGACCGGCGGCCTCCTCGACGAGCCCGCGCACCGCCTCGTCGCACTGGGCGGTGGCCAGCAGCGACAGCGCCTCCATCTCGCGGTCGAGCAGCTGCGGCAGGCCGGCGCAACCGACCCCGAAGACGATCTCCTGCACCACGCGGAGGTGGATGTTCGCCACCTCCAGGGCGAGGTGCTGGCGGATGCGCCGGGAGGAGGACCGGGCCTGCCGGTCGAGCTGCTCCGACCAGCCACCCGGGTCGGCCACCACCGGCACCCGGCCCTGCGACCCCGGCAGCACCGGCGGCTCGGCGCTCGCCCGTCGCAGCCCCTCGTCGGCGGCCCAGCCGACCAGCGCCCGGCGCAGGTCCGCCCCGTCAGCCGCGGCGTCGATCGGGAACCAGCGGGCGTCGGCGAGCCCGGGCACGGCGGCCAGCAGGGCCGCCCGGTGCGCCTCGACGGTGACCGCGACCGGGTCCACCGGTGCGGGGGCCGACCCGACGGACGCCCCCGTGCCCTCCGTCGTGGCCGCGCCCTCCGGCACCGGGGCCCAGCCGCCGGCGCCCGGGGTGACCGCGAAGACGACCCCGACGCCGGCACGGGCCAGGTCGGCGAGCAGGTGGAGTTCGACCGCGGTGAAGGCCTGGTCGGCGGCGATCACGAAGAGCACCGCCCCGGACCGGCCCGCCGCGTCGAGCAGCAGCCGGCCGCCGGCCGCCCCGAGGGCACCCGTGTCCGGCGTGTCGACGAGGCTGAAGTGCCGCAGCAGGGGCTCGGGCAGGCTCAGCTCGACCCGGCGCGGCGGGCGCGCGAGCGCCGGCCCGGCGGCCAGCCGGTCGGCGCCGTAGGAGTGGGGCTGACGGTAGCCGGGCACGTACGCGGCCCGCGTCGGCACCTGGGAGTGGCGCACCACGAGCCAACTGCCGGCGGGCACGGCGAGCATGGCGGGATCGAGCTGGAGCAGGTGGGCGAGCACCTCGCGCCGCCCCGCGGCGGCCGGGCCGACGCCGATCACGGCCAGCGGCTCCTCCGGGCGGGGCTCGGTCACCCCTAGCCGGACGGGCAGCCGGTCCCGACGGGGCCGTTCGGCTCCGGCCATGTCGTCGGGCCTGTCGACGGCGGGGAGAGGACCGGGCTTCATCGAAAGCGGCCTCCCGTGGCAGGCGACCGGCAGCGGCCGGCCGCATGGAATCGTCCGGTGACGGCACCCGGATGCCGGAAGAGTACGGGCGGCCAGGTCCCGGGACCGAACACTTCGAATACTCAGAGGTAATCACGAGACTACTCAACTTCGGTGCGTGACGATGTGCACGCGGACGGATTCCGATCGATATGCTGCCCCGATGAGTCGGTGGGGGTTCGTCGGCCGAATGGATGAGCTCAACCGTCTGCTGTCGGCGGTGACCGGCGCGGAGCGGCGGGGCATCTTCTTCAGCGGCAACGCGGGCATCGGCAAGAGCCGCCTGCTGCGCGAGGGGATGGCGGCCCTCCCCCGCGACGGGTACGCCGTCTGGACGATCGCGGCCAGCGCCACCACGGCCGCGCTCCCCTTCGGCGGTCTCGTCCAGGTGCTCCCGACGGAGCAGCCGCAGGGCCTCTCCCCCGCCGGCATCCTGCGCTGGGCGGTGGACGTGCTGCAGCAGCAGGCGGCCGGCCGCCGGATCGTGCTCGCGGTCGACGACGCGCACCTGCTCGACCCGCCGTCGGCGGCGCTGGTGCACCTGGTGGCCCGCTCCGACAACGCCACGGTCGTCGGCACGTCACGCGACGGCGAGCAGCTCCCGCTGCCGATCCGCGCCCTGTGGACCGACGGCCTGGTCGACCACGTCGAGCTGAGGCCGCTGCCGCCGGCCGAGACCACGCGGCTGCTCTCCGCGATCCTGGAGGGACCGGTCGACGCCACCTCCGCCGACCGGCTCGGCCGGCTCTCCGAGGGCAACCCGCTGCTGCTGCGCGAGCTGGTGTTCGCCGCCGACCGCGGGGAGCTGACCCGCACGTACGGGATCTGGAAGTGGACCGGCCGGCTGGAGCTGGCGCCCAACCTGACCGACCTGATCGACGTGCGGATCGGCCAGCTCACCTCGGGCGTACGCGGGGTGGTGGAGCTGGTCGCCTTCGGTGAACCGCTCGGCCTGCACCTGCTCAACCAGGCCGCCGAGCCGGTGGACGTGGAGACCGCCGAGGAACGCGGGCTGATCGCCGTGGAACACGACGACCGCCGGGCGAACGTGCGGCTGGCCCACCCGCTCTACGGCGAGGTGATGCGCCGCCGCTGCCCCGTCAGCCGGACGCGACGGTTGCAGGCCCGCCTCGCCGAGCTGCTGGAGCTGGTCGGCAAGCGACGCCGCGACGACCTGCTCCGGGTGGCCGTGTGGCGGCTCGACTCGGGCACCGCGCAGGATCCGGCCCTGCTGCTCGACGCGGCCCGACAGGCGTTCGCCCGCTACGACGTACCGCTGGCGACCCGGCTGGCCCGCGCGGCGCTCGACGCGGGCGGCGGCTTCGACGCGGCGGAGCTGCTGGCCACCATCCTGATGTTCGCCGACCGGCCGGACGAGGCGATCGGGGTGCTGGACGCGGTCGCCACCGACATCGAGGGCGACCGGCGGCTGAGCCGCTGGCTGACCGTGCGGGGCATGGTCAGCTACTGGGGGCTGAGCCGGGAGTCCACGGTGGAGGAGATCGCCGCCCGCCGGTCGACCCTGACCGACTCCGCCGACCAGGCCCGGGTGCTGGCCTTCGAGGGCATCATGCGGCTGCACCGGCTGGACACCGGCATCGCGCTGCGGCTCGGGCAGACGGTGCTGGACCGGCCGGCCGCGAGCGTCGCCGCCCGGGAGCTGGCGCGCAGCACGATCGCCCACCTCCAGGCCGCGCAGGGGCAGCTGCACCGCAGCGCCACCGCGATCAACCGGGTGCAGGCCGAGGCGGGCCGGTGGCGGGCGGACATGCCGTACCTGCAACTGGCCCTGGAGCTGGCCCGGGGCACCCGGCTGGCGCTCGCGGGCGACCTGGCCGGCATCGACGCGATCGTGGCCGACGAGTTCGCCGACCTGGCCGGGGCCGGCGACTTCCGGCTCGGCACCGGCTACCTGGCCATCCTCCAGGCGTACGCGGCCCGGCTGCGCGGCCAGAGCGACGCGGCGCTGCGGACCAGCCTCGGCGCCTGCGCGGTGCTCGCCACCAGCCGGGTCTACGCGGGACTGGCCCAGGCCGAGCGGGCCCAGGCGGCGGCGCTGCGGGGCGACGCCGCGCAGGCGGCCGAGGCGATGGCGGAGGCCGACCGCACCCACGCCCCGGGCATGATCGTGCTGTACCCGTGGCTGGAGCAGGCCCGGGGCGCGGTGCTCGCCGCCGGTGGCGACGTGTCCGGCGCCGTCAAGCACCTGAGCGGGCTGGCCGACCGGCTGCGCGCGGACGGCTTCGCCGGCCACGAGGTGCACGTGCTGCACGACCTGGTCCGGCTGGGCCAGGCGACCGCGCCGCTCGGCCCGACCTGCTCCGACGGCGGCCGGCGCACCGTCGCGCAGCGGCTCGCCGAGCTCTCCGAGCGGGTCGACGGGCTGCTGCCCCCGCTGCTCGCCCGGCACGCCCGGGCCACCGCGGGCGGCTCCGCCGACGAACTGCTGGCGGTCGCCGACGGCTTCGACGCGCTCGAGCTGACCGTCTACGCGGCGGAGGCCACCGCCACCGCCCTGGACCGGCTGCGCCGGCAGCGGTCCCCGGCGACGGCCGCGGCCCGGGAACACCTCGCCGCCCTGCTCGGCCGCTGCGACCTGGTCCGTACCCCGGCGTTGCAGGCCGGCCTCCCGGCGCTGAGCGAACGCGAGTGGCAGGTGGCCCGGCTCGCCGCCGACGGGGTGACCAGCCGGGTCATCGCCGAGCGGCTCTACCTCTCGGCCCGCACGGTGGAGAACCACCTCCAGCGGATCTACGGCAAGCTCGGCGTCGCCGGCCGGGCCGAGCTGCGGGCCGCCCTGCGGGCGATCCCGGGCCACGACGGCGGCGATGGCGGGTGAACCCTAGGCTGGGGCGGTGAGCACCCTTCGCCCCGCGCTGCTGACCGACCACTACGAGCTGACCATGGTCAGTGCCGCCCTCCGCGACGGCTCCGCCGACCGCCGCTGCGTCTTCGAGGTGTTCAGCCGCCGGCTGCCCGCAGGTCGTCGCTACGGGGTGGTGGCCGGCACCGGCCGGCTGATCGAGCTGATCCGCGACTTCCGCTTCGACGCCGACGAGGTCGACTTCCTGCGGCGTACCGGGGTGGTCGACGAGCAGGCCGCCGCCTGGCTGCGCGACTACCGCTTCACTGGCGACATCGAGGGCTACGCCGAGGGCGAGCTGTTCTTCCCCAGCTCGCCGATCCTCACCGTCTCCGGCGGCTTCGCCGAGTGCGTGGTGCTGGAGACGCTCATCCTCTCCGTGCTCAACCACGACAGCGCCGTGGCCGCAGCCGCCGCGCGGATGGTCACCGCGGCACGCGGACGGACGCTCATCGAGATGGGCTCCCGGCGCGCGCACGAGGAGGCGGCGGTGGCCGCGGCGCGGGCCGCGTACCTGGCCGGTTTCCGGTTCACCTCGAACCTCGCCGCCGGGCTGCGCTACGGCATCCCGACCGCCGGCACGGCCGCGCACGCGTTCACCCTGCTGCACTCCGACGAGCGGGCCGCGTTCGCCTCGCAGGTCGCCACGCTGGGCAAGGACACCACGCTGCTGGTCGACACGTACGACATCAGCCAGGGCATCCGCAACGCGATCGCGGTGGCCGGGCCCGACCTGCGGGCGGTGCGGATCGACTCGGGCGACCTGGCGGTGATCGCGCAGCAGTCCCGCGAGCTGCTCGACTCGCTGGGCGCCACCGAAACCAAGATCATCGTCTCCGGTGACCTCGACGAGCACGCCATCGCCTCGCTCGCCGCCGAGCCTGTCGACATGTACGGCGCGGGCACCGCCGTGGTCACCGGCTCCGGCGCGCCCACCGCCGGGCTGGTCTACAAGCTCGTCGAGGTCGAGGGCCGCCCGGTGGTCAAGCGCTCCGAGCACAAGGCCACCATCGGCGGCCGGAAGGTGGCCGTACGTCGGCACAAGCCGACCGGCACCGCCACCGAGGAGATCGTCGTGCCGCAGGGCGTGCCGGACCCCCGGCCCAACGACCGGCTGCTCCAGCACTCGTTCCTGGCCTGCGGCGAGCCGGTCGACCGGCCGACCCTGGACGAGTCGCGGGAGCACCTGCGACAGTGCCTGATCTCCATCCCCTGGGAGGGCCTCAAGCTCTCCGCCGGCGACCCGGCCATCCCGGTCACGGTCGTCCCGGCCGACTGACGAAGGAGCAGCAGGTGAGCAACGCGCTGATCATCGTGGACGTGCAGAACGACTTCTGCGAGGGCGGCTCGCTGGCCGTGGGCGGCGGGGCCGGCGTGGCGGCCGGGATCACCCGGCTCCTCGCCGCCGAGCCGGACCGCTGGGACCACGTCGTCGCGACGAAGGACCACCACGTCGACCCGGGCGCCCACTTCGGCGACCCGCCGGACTTCGTGGAGTGCTGGCCGCGGCACTGCGTGGTGGGCACCCCGGGCGCGGAGTTCCACCCCGACCTGGCCACCGACCGGATCGAGGCGATCTTCCACAAGGGCGAGTACGCGGCCGCGTACTCCGGCTTCGAGGGGCACGCCGAGGGCGGCGAGAGCCTGGCCGACTGGCTGCGCCAGCGTGGCGTGGACCGGGTCGACGTGGTGGGGATCGCCACCGACCACTGCGTACGAGCGACCGCCCTGGACGCCGCCCGGGAGGGCTTCGCCACCACCGTCCTGCTGGACCTCACCGCCGCCGTCGCCCCGCCCACCACGGACGTCGCGCTGCGGGCGATGGACGGCGCCGGGGTGACCCTGCGCGGGGAGCCTGTGATCAGGGCCGCATGAGGCCGTAATTCGTTGGCGGGTGTCGTACCTCCGGCCGAGGATGTCCGGCGGAGGTACGCACCGACATGAACCTGAAGCCTTACCGGGAGGCGCTCGCCCTGCCCGGTCTCCGGTCGTTGCTGCTGGTGTCGGTGCTCGCCCGCGTCCCGCTCACCGCCACCGGGGTGACCCTGACGTTCTACGTCGTGCTCGACCTCGGGCGCGGCTACGGAGCGGCCGGGCTCGTCGGCGCGGCGATCACCGTGGGAGCCGCGATCGGCGGCCCGCTGCTCGGCCGCCTGGTCGACCGGCGCGGCCTGCGGCCGGTGCTCGTGCTGACCGGGATCGCCGAGGCGGTCTTCTGGTCCACCGCACCGATGCTGCCGTACCCGGTGCTGCTGCCCGCCGCGTTCCTGGCCGGCTCGCTCGCCCTGCCGATCTTCTCGGTGATCCGGCAGTCCATCGCCGCGATGGTGCCGCCGGAGCGGCGCCGCCCCGCGTACGCGCTGGACTCGATGTCGGTGGAACTGTCGTTCATGGTCGGCCCCGCGCTGGCCGTTGCGGCGGCCACCGCGATCTCCCCGCGCACCACGCTCCACCTGGTGGGCGCCGGCATCGTCGCCGCCGGCATCGCGTTCTGGGTGCTGAACCCGCCCATCCGCGGCGGCGGCGAGCCGGCCGGCCCGCAGCCGCGGGTGCCCCGCCGGTCGTGGCTCACCCCGCGCCTGCTCGCCGTGCTGGCGGTCAGCGCCGCCGGCATGCTGGTGCTCGGCGGCACCGACGTGGCGGTGGTCGCCGTGCTGCGGGAGAACGGCGACGTCGGGTGGACGGGCGCCGTCCTCGCCGTCTGGGCGGTCGCGTCGCTGGTCGGCGGCTTCGCGTACGGGGCGGTCACCCGCTCCTTCCCGCCGCTGGTCCTGATGGCCGCCCTCAGCCTCTGCACCATCCCGGTCGGGCTGGGCGGGGCGCACTGGTGGCTGCTCTGCCTGGCGCTGATCCCCGCCGGGGCGCTCTGCGCGCCGACCATCGCGGCCACCTCGGACGCGGTCAGCCGGCTGGTCCCCGCCTCCGTACGCGGCGAGGCGATGGGCCTGCACGGCTCGGCGGTCACGATCGGCATGGCGGTCGGCGCGCCCCTCGCGGGCGCCGTCATCGACGCCTCCGCACCGGCCTGGGGCTTCGCGGTCACCGGCGCGGTCGGGGCGCTGGTGGCGCTGGCCGTGCTCCCGATCGAGCTGCGCCGCCGCCGCACCGCCGCCACCCTCGCGCCCACCCCCGAACTCGTCCCGACCCCCGCCACCTGACCCGGCGCCCCCGGCCCGACGGCCCTGGCTGAGCGGCCCTGGGCCGGTCCCGGCAGTCCGGCGGGGCACCGGGCAGGCGACAAGATCGGTTGATGCCCAGCCGGTGTCCATGCGCCGTGTGGCCCGGTTCTCCATCAACTGATCAGGAGGCCCGCGCTCAGGCTGTGGCGCTGGGCGGGGCCGCCGGGGTGGGCGGCAGCGGAGGGGTCAGGGCGACCCGGTCCGGGTCGTCAGCGCCTGCCCCCGCCACGGGGCGTACCCCTCGCAACGCCGACGGGCGCCGCCCCGGGTGGGGTGGCGCCCGTCGTACGTGGTGCGGAGCGTCAGCGCCGGTCGGCGTCGCTCGCGGTGTCCTCGCGGTAGCTGGCGCCGCCGTCGGACTCGCTGGTCAGCGGCTTGGCGCCGCCCTCCGGCGGGCCGGCCAGGCTCTGGCCGCCGGCCGCCAGCTCGGGGAACTTGAGGTCGAACGCCGGCCGCTCGGAGCGGATCCGCGGCATCCGGTCGAAGTTCCGCAGCGGGGGCGGGGAGCTGGTCGCCCACTCCAGCGAGTTGCCGTGACCCCACGGGTCGTCGACCTCGACCACCGGGCCGGCCTTGTACGACTTCCAGCAGTTCCAGATGAACGGCAGGGTCGAGATGCCGGTGATGAACGCGCCGATGGTGGAGACCATGTTCAGCGTGGTGAAGCCGTCGCCGGGCAGGTAGTCGGCGTACCGGCGCGGCATGCCCTCGTTGCCCAGCCAGTGCTGCACCAGGAACGTGGTGTGGAAGCCGATCATGGTCAGCCAGAAGTGCACCTTGCCCAGCCGCTCGTCGAGCATCCGGCCGAACATCTTCGGGAACCAGAAGTAGATGCCGGCGAAGACGGCGAACACGATCGTGCCGAAGAGCACGTAGTGGAAGTGGGCCACCACGAAGTACGAGTCGTGCAGGTGGAAGTCGATCGGCGGGCTGGCCAGCAGCACGCCGGTGAGACCACCGAAGAGGAAGGTGACCAGGAAGCCGATCGAGAAGAGCATCGGCGTCTCGAAGCTGATCTGGCCGCGCCACATGGTGCCGATCCAGTTGAAGAACTTCATACCGGTCGGCACGGCGATCAGGTAGCTCAGGAAGCTGAAGAACGGCAGCAGCACCTGGCCGGTGGAGAACATGTGGTGCGCCCAGACGCTCATCGACAGGCCGGCGATGGCGATGGTCGCGGCGACCAGGCCCTTGTAGCCGAAGATCGGCTTACGGGAGAAGACCGGGATGATCTCGGAGATGATGCCGAAGAACGGCAGCGCGATGATGTACACCTCGGGGTGGCCGAAGAACCAGAAGAGGTGCTGGTAGAGCATCGGCCCGCCGGTCGCGGGGTCGTAGACGTGGGCGCCCAGGAGCCGGTCGGCGGCGAGCGCCATCAGCGCGGCGGCCAGCAGCGGGAAGACCAGGATCACCAGGAGACCGGTGACCAGGATGTTCCAGGTGAAGATCGGCATCCGGAACATCGTCATGCCGGGCGCGCGCAGGGTCAGGATCGTGGTGATCACGTTGACCGCGCCGAGGATCGAGCCCAGACCCGAGATGACCAGGCCGACGACCCACAGGTTCGCGCCCACGCCGGGCGAGTGCTCGACGGAGCTCAGCGGCGCGTACGCGGTCCAGCCGAAGTCGGCCGCGCCACCCGGGGTGAGGAAGCCGACCATGGTCATCGTGCCGCCGAAGAGGAACAGCCAGTAGGCGAAGCTGTTCAGCCGGGGGAACGCCACGTCGGGCGCGCCGATCTGCAGCGGCACCACGTAGTTCGCGAAGGCGAACACGATCGGCGTCGCGAAGAACAGCAGCATGATCGTGCCGTGCATGGTGAACAGCTGGTTGTACTGCTCGGGCGACAGGAACTGCAGCCCGGGTCGGGCCAGCTCGGCCCGCATGATCAGGGCCATCAGGCCACCGATCATGAAGAACGCGAACGCGGTGACCATGTACATGATCCCGATCTGCTTCGCGTCCGTGGTACGCAGCAGCCGCGCGATGGCCGACCCCTTGACCGGCGCTCGGACCGGCCAGGGCCGGGTCACGACCGGCTTGGGTGCGACGGTGGTCACGAGTGGCCTCCGGTTCTGGGTTGTCCCGCTCGGCACGCGCTGGTTATCTGCGGGCCGTCATCCGCAAGGAGGATAGTCCCCGGCAGGTGGCTACGCCGCGTGGGGTGGTCGGGTAGCCTGCACGGCCCCGGCGCACCGGGCCCTCGGCCGCCGGCCGCTACAGCGGGCCGAGCAGCAGCCGGTAGTGCTCGCCGAAGATCCGTTCGCCGCGCCCGCGCAGCAGCGGGTCGCGCAGCGCCGGCGGCACGTCCCGGGTCCGGTTGCGGTCCCGGGTCCGGTCCCGCACCCATCGCGTACGCGGGCGACGACGACTCTCGTACGCCGCCAGGGCCGCCTCGACGTCGCCTCCGGTCGCGTGGAGGGAGTCGGCGAGCACCACGGCGTCCTCCAGCGCCATCGCGGCGCCCTGGGACAGCGTCGGTGCGGTGGCGTGCGCGGCGTCCCCGACGAGCAGCACCCGTCCCCGGGACCAGCAGCCCAGTTCCACCTCCTCGGTGACCGCGACGTGCACCCCGTCCAGCGCCTCCAGCACGGCGGGCACCGGTCCGCCGTAGTCGCCGAAGAGCTCGCGCAGCCGGGCCGTCGGGTCGGCCGGCGCGACGGTGCCGGCCTCGTCGGCGTAGCAGTGCAGCCGCCCGGCGCCGATCGGCACGACCAGGAAGCCGGCGCGCTGGCCGAGCAGGGCGGTCCACTCCGCGACCGGGGGCCCGTCGCGCACCACGCTGCGGTAGACGACCTGGCCGGCGGGTCGGGGCGGACCGCCGAGCGCGGCCAGGGCCCGGATCGAGGAGCGCGGCCCGTCGGCGCCGACGACGAGGTCGTACTCGGCGGCGGTGCCGTCGACGAAGGTGACGCCGACGGAGTGCGGCAGCAGGTCGACGGCGCGCACCTCGGCGCCGTGCCGCACGGCGCCGCCAGCGCCGGTGAGCAGCACCCGGTGCAGTTCCGTCCGGGGCAGCGCCCGGCACTCGCCGACCCCGGACCAGAGCGCGTCGAGATCCACCTCGCACAGCGGCGCCCCGGCCGCGTCGAGGAACCGCTGCCGGTGGATGACGTGCCCGAGCGGGCGTACGGGCCCGTCGAGGTCGAGGCGGCACAGCGCCCGGGCCGCGTTGCCGGGTAGGTAGAGACCGGTCTCGGCGTTCTCGCCCGGGGGCAGCCTCTCGGTGACGTCGGGGCGGAAGCCCGCCATCCGCAGCGCCCGGGCCACGGCCAGACCGGCGATGCCCGCGCCGACGACGAGGATGCGCAGGGGAGAGCCACCCATGGTGGTGTACGCCTCCGGAGGGGTTCGGCACGCGTTGGAGGCAAGACACTACTCGGCGCAATCGGCACACACCAGAGTCAATCGTCCCAGGCGAAACACTCCTCGGCGCCCGCCGCGCCCGCTTCGGAGGACGACCTGCCGCCGAGCGACTCGGGCGTGACAAACCTCACTTACCTCTCCAATACCCCAGGCCCGTTGCGCTGCGGTTTCAGAGATGTAAATGTGTCGAAGGGTTGTGGGAGCGCTCCCGCGCCCGCCGACCGACTCCGTCCGGCGTTCCGCGCCGAAGCCGAAGGAGCATCATGAAACGTCCACTCCGGGCCCTCGCGGCAGCCGCGCTGCTCGCCGCCGGCTCGATCGTCGCCGTGGCCCTCGGCGGCACCGCCAGCGCCGACACGCAGATCTGCGAGCAGTACGGCTCCACCACCATCCAGGGCCGCTACGTGGTGCAGAACAACCGCTGGGGCACCACCGCCCAGCAGTGCATCAACGTCACCGGCAGCGGCTTCGAGATCACCACCCAGAACGGCAGCAACCCGACCAACGGCGCGCCGACCGCGTACCCGTCGATCTTCCTCGGCTGCCACTACACCAACTGCTCCCCGGGCACCAACCTGCCGATCCAGGTCAGCCAGATCAGCAGCGCCACCAGCAACATCGCCTACCGGTACGTCAGCAACGCGATCTACAACGCCTCGTACGACATCTGGCTGGACCCGTCGCCGAAGCGCGACGGGGTGAACCAGATGGAGATCATGATCTGGCTCAACCGGCAGGGGCCGATCCAGCCCATCGGCTCCCCGGTCGGCACCGCCACCATCGACGGGCGGAGCTGGGAGGTGTGGCGCGGCAGCAACGGCTCCAACAACGTCATCTCCTACCTGGCGCCGTCGGCGATCAGCAGCGCGAACCTCAACCTGCTGGCGTTCATCAACGACACCCGCAACCGGGGCGCGATCACCAACTCCTGGTACCTGACCAGCATCCAGGCCGGCTTCGAGCCGTGGCAGGGCGGCGCCGGCCTCGCGGTGACCTCGTTCTCGGCGGCGGTCAACGGTGGCGGCAACCCGCCGCCCACGACCGCGCCGCCCACCACGCCCCCGCCGAGCACTCCCCCGCCGGGCGGCGCCGGGTGCGCGGTGAAGTACACGCCGAACTCGTGGAGCAACGGCTTCACCGCCGACGTGCAGATCACCAACACCGGGTCGAGCCCGATCAACGGCTGGACGCTGGCCTACAACCTGCCCGCCGGGCAGCAGATCACCAGCTCGTGGAACGCCACGGTGAGCCAGAGCGGTTCGGCGGTGACCGCGCGGAACATCAGCTGGAACGGTTCGCTCGCCCCGGGCGGCACGGCCAGCTTCGGCTACCAGGGCACGCTGAGCGGCGCGTACGCATCACCGACCAGCTTCACCCTCAACGGGACCGCCTGCTCGCGCTCCTGAACGCCGGACGCGACGTCCGCCGGGCCACCCCGGTGCCTGGCGGACGTCGCGTGTCTCAGGGCCGGCCGGGTCAGACCCGGGTGAGCCGGACGGCGTCGGCGATGACGAGGCCGGCGGCGGAGCTCCACCGGCTGACCGCGACCCGGTTGGCGTCCCCGGCCGGCAGCGTGAACGTGCCGAGGGAGCGCCACTGCCCGCCGGTCGCCGCCTGGTTGACGATGACCGTCCGGTTGCCGGTGGTGGTGGCAACGATGTACGGCGTCGCCGTGTTGTAGCCGGAGACCGCCGGCCACCAGGCGTCGACCCGGTAGTTCGCGGTCGCCGGGACGTTGAACTTGTACCAGGCGGCGTCGCTGGCGGCGACGGGCTGGGCGAAGCGGTAGTCGGTCCCGTAGCGCTGGGCCGAGTACGCCGAGGTGCCCCAGCTGGCGCTGGCGGTGAAGCGTCCGGCGGTGGAGTTGTCCACCACGGAACTCCAGGTGTTGCCGCCGCCCGCCATCTTCGCGGCGACGTCGGCGCGCATCGTGTTCAGGTCGATGAAGGACGGGTCGATCTTGCCGCTGGTGCTCGTCTCGCGGTGGCCCCGGGCGTAGCTGGCGTCCTTGCCCAGCCGCTTGAGCACGGCGGCCGTGGCGGCGATCGACGCGTTGTACTGCGCCGCCGTCATCTCCTGGTTCACGCCGTTGTAGTCGATCTCCCACCCGATCATCAGGGTGTTGCCGTCGCCGGCGGGGATCGGCCCGCTGCCCCGGCTGACGCCCGCGTGGTTGCAGCGCCCGGCGGAGATGACGTGGAAGACACCGTGGTAGTCGACGAGGGCCTGGCAGAGCGGGCCGGGCAGGTCGGAGCGGCCGTTGATGCAGACGTTGAGCGCCGGGTGCGGGTTGCTGGCGCTGGAGGTGGCGGCGGTGTGGTGCCAGAGCACGCCGATCGGGTCGAACGAGCCCGCGCGCATGCGGTTGAGCCAGTCGCCCTCGACGACGACCTGGACGCCCGCTCCCCGCAGGACGTCCACCAGCCAGGGAATGGTGGCCATCAGGACTCCCCGAGCAGGTCGGCGAGGCATTCGGCCTTCGGCGCGGCGAGCGGCGCGGCGCTCGCCGTGGCGGGCTTGGCGGCTACGGCCACCGCGGTGGCCACCAGGGCCGACATGCCCAGCACCCCGCGTCGGGGGAGGCGGGCGGGTCGTGACGCGTTCATGGCGCTCCTTCAGACAAGGGCGGAGGGGTTCCGACTCATCGATGAACTGGTGACGCGCACGGTATATCGTCACGAGCATCTATGTCGATACCCTTCATCGCCCCTATTCAGGCTGAAGGAAATTGGCAACGGCGGACCCCGGACCGAGCCCCGCTCCGAATGCCGGAAGGGGTTCGTCAGGGGTTGCCGAGGGCGTCGATGTCGCGCATCTCCTCGGCGGTCAGCGAGAAGTGGAAGATGTCGGCGTTGACGCGGATCCGCTCCGGGGTCACCGACTTGGGGATGACCACGATCTCGTGGTCGACGTGCCAGCGGAGCACCACCTGGGCCGGGGAGACGTCGTGCGCGGCGGCGATGCGGGTCAGCACCGGGTGGGCGAGGTCGCTGGTCTTGAACGGGCTGTAACCCTCCAGCACCACTCCCCGGTCCCGGTGCTCCTTGTGCCGTTGCCGGTCGTACAACGAGGGGCTCCACCGGATCTGGTTGACGGCCGGGTTCTCCTCGGTCGCCTGGATCAGCTCGTCGAGCTGGCCGGTGCCGTAGTTGCTCACCCCCACCGCGCGCGCGAGCCCCTCGTCCCGGGCGGCGAGCAGCTCGCGCCAGACGGGGATGTTGTCCGCCGGGTTCTCCGGCGGCCAGTGGATCAGCCACAGGTCGACGTGGTCGGTGCCGAGCGCGGTCAGGCTGGCCTCGAGCGTCTCCCGCTCCCGTCCGACCCGGTCCGGCGGCAGCTTGGTGGTGACGAAGACGTCCTCGCGGCGCAGCCCGCTCTCCTGGACCGCCCGGCCGACCTCCTCCTCGTTGCCGTACATCGTGGCGGTGTCGACGTGGCGGTAGCCGGCGTCGAGCGCGGCGAGCACCGCGTCGTACCCGGCCTGGCCGGTGGCCTGCCAGGTGCCGAAGCCGAGCAGGGGCATCCGCCCCTCGCCCGGGAGCGCAACGGTGGGCTGGTCCTCGTGGTCCATGCCGCGGTCTACCCGTGATGACCCACGACATGCCCGGGCGACCGGACATCCGGGCGGCCGGCGGGTCGGCGCGGATTGCCGGAGAATGCGGATGTGGCTGACCCGCTGGAGGAGTACCGGCGCAGACGGGACGCGGCGCGCACCCCGGAGCCGGTGCCGAAGCGGCCCCCGGGGAGGAAGCGGCCCGCCGACGGCACGGCCCGGTTCGTGATCCAGCAGCACCACGCCCGGAGCCTGCACTGGGACCTGCGCCTGGAGCACGAGGGGGTGCTGGCCTCCTGGGCGGTGCCGCGCGGGCTGCCCCGCGACACCGGCCGCAACCACCTCGCCGTGCACACCGAGGACCACCCGATGGAATACCTCGACTTCCACGGCGAGATCCCGGCCGGCGAGTACGGCGGCGGCCGGATGACCGTCCACGACCAGGGCACCTACCACTGCGAGAAGTGGCGCGACGACGAGGTGATCGTCGTGCTGGACGGCGAGCGCACATCCGGGCGGTACGTCCTCTTCGCCACCGGCGGCAGGGGCGGGCGGGACTGGATGGTCCGGCGCACCGACCCGCCGCCCGAGGGCTGGACGAGCATGCCGGAGCTGGTCCGTCCGATGCACCCCACCCGGGCGGCGAAGCTGCCGGCGGACGAGCCGGAGTGGGGCTACGAGCTGCGCTGGGACGGGGTACGCGCCGTCGCGTACGTCTCGGGTGGGCGGCTGCGGCTGCTCGCGGAGGACGACGAGGACGTCTCCGGGACGTACCCCTGGCTGCGGGAGCTGGCCGAGGAGCTGGCGCCCACGGAGGCCGTGCTGGACGGCGTCCTGGTGCGCATCGACCGGGCCGGCCGGGTGCGGCCGGCGCGCGGCGGACGCCGGACCCCCGACGCCCAGTACCTGATCTTCGATCTGCTCTGGATGGAGGGCGTGACCAGCCTCGACCTGCCGTACGCGCAGCGCCGGGAGCTGCTCGACGGCCTGGCGCTCGCCGGCCCGCACTGGCAGACTCCGCCGTGGTTCCCCGGTGCCGGCCGGGAGGCGCTGCGGACGGGGCGGGAGCAGGGGCTGCCCGGGGTGGTGGCGAAGCGCCTGGACTCGGTCTACGAGCCGGGCGGGCGCAGCCGGCGCTGGCTGAGCATCGACGCGAGCCGAGACACGAGCTGAGACGGCGAGGAGCATCGTGTACCTGACGCACCTGGAGTGCCCGCGCTGCGGGCGGGAGCACGACGCCGCCAAGCTGACCAACCTCTGCGACTGCGGGTCCCCGCTGCTGGCCCGCTACGACCTGGCGGCGGTGGCGAAGGTGCTCACCCCGGAACGGTTCCCGCTGCGCCCGGCCGACCTGTGGCGCTACCGCGAACTGCTGCCGGTGGCCGACCCCCGGCACGAGACCACGCTGGGCGAGGGCTGGACGCCGCTGCTGCGCACCCCGACCTACGGCGCGGAGATCGGCATCGCGGACCTGCTGGTCAAGGACGAGGGGTTGACCCCCACCGGCTCGTTCAAGGCGCGCGGCGCGGCGGTGGGCGTCAGCCGGGCGCGCGAGCTGGGCGTGACGCGCATCGCCATGCCCACCAACGGCAACGCGGGCGCGGCCTGGGCCACCTACGCCGCGCGGGCCGGGCTGGGCGCGACCATCGTCATGCCGCTGGACGCGCCGGCCATCTGCCGGCGCGAGTGCGTGGCCGCCGGGGCCGACCTACGCCTGGTCGACGGGCTGATCGGCGACGCCGGGCGGCACGTCGCGGGGCTGGTCGCCGGCTCCGGCGGCGCGATCTTCGACGCCGGCACGCTGCGGGAGCCGTACCGGCTCGAAGGCAAGAAGACGATGGGGTACGAGATCGTCGAGCAGCTCGGCTGGCAGGTGCCGGACGTGATCATCTATCCCACCGGCGGCGGGGTCGGCCTGATCGGCATCCACAAGGCGCTGCACGAGCTGCGCGAGCTGGGCTGGATCGAGGACAAGCTGCCCCGCCTGGTCGCGGTGCAGTCGACGGGCTGCGCGCCGATCGTCCGCGCCTTCGCCGCCGGTGAGCAGCGGGCGCGCCCCTGGGCCGACGCGCACACCGTGGCGTTCGGCATCACCGTGCCCGCCCCGCTCGGCGACGAGCTGATCCTCGACGCGCTGCGCGCCAGCGCCGGCACCGCGATCGCCGTGGACGACGCCGAGATCCTGGCCGACCTGCGGGACTTCGCCGCCCGCGAAGGGCTGCTGCTCTGCCCGGAGGGGGCCGCCTGCCTGACCGCCGCCCGGCACCTGCGCGCCGGCGGCTGGATCCGGGCCGGCGAACGCGTGGTGGTGCTCAACACCGGGGCCGGCGTGAAGTACCCGGAGACGGTGGACGTCACCGACGTGCCGGTGCTGCCGGCGTGACGTGTCAGGAAGGGACCTCTTCCGGTGGGGGCCCTTCCTGAGCCCGCGGTCAGTCCGTGGTGGAGTCGGTCAGCCGCCAGGCGGCGCTGACCAGGCCGATGTGCGACAGCGCCTGCGGCGTGTTGCCGACCTGCGCGCCGGTACGCGGGTCGATCTGCTCGCTGAACAGGCCGATGTCGTTGGCGTGCCCGAGCAGCCGCTCGAAGAGCGCCTCGGCCCGGCCCTGCTCACCGGCCAGGACCAGGCACTCCACCAACCAGAACGAGCAGGGCAGGAAGCCCGCCGGGTCGGTGTCCCAGCGGCGGACGAGTCCCTCCCCGGCGCCCAGCCCGCGCTCGACCGCCTCGATGGTCGCGCGCATCCGCGGGTCGGTCGCCGGCAGGAACCCCACCAGCGGCAGCAGCAGCACCGAGGCGTCCAGCTCCGGCGAGCCGAACGCACCGCCGTACGCGCCGGTCCGCTCGTGCCAGC
Organism: Micromonospora sp. AMSO12t; assembly: GCF_008806585.1. Lineage (NCBI taxonomy): Bacteria > Bacillati > Actinomycetota > Actinomycetes > Micromonosporales > Micromonosporaceae > Micromonospora > Micromonospora sp. AMSO12t. The sequence continues at coordinate 18,790 of NZ_WAAS01000032.1, read as the reverse complement.
CGTCGCGCAGCACGGCGGTCCGGATCTCGTCGCGGATCCTCGCCCACCGCCGGGCGTCGGCCCGGTCGCCGAGCCGGGGCGCGAGCCGCACCGCCCGGTCCAGCGCCACCCAGCAGAGCACCTTCGACGTGAGGTAGTGCCGGTCGGTGTCCCGGGTCTCCCAGATGCCCCGGTCGGGCAGGTGCCAGGTGGCGGCGACCTGCTCGGCCAGGCCGAGCACCATCTCGCGCAGCTCGGTGTCGAGCGTCTCCCCCAGGTGGTCGCGCAGCCGCCAGACCGCCGAGAGCACCTCGCCCGGCACGTCGAGCTGGCGCTGCCGCCAGGCGTCGTTGCCGACCCGCACCGGCAGGCTGCCGCCGTAGCCGCGCAGGTGGGCGCACTCGTGCTCGGAGACGTCCCGCTCCCCCTCCAGGCCGAAGAGCACGGGCACGGGGTCGGGGCCGACCCGGCCGATCGAGCGGGCCGCCCAGGCGAAGAGCCGGGACGCCTCGGACGGGCAGGCGGCCACCCAGAGGGCGCGCAGCGTCATGGCGAAGTCGCGCAGCCACGAGTAGCGGTAGTCGTAGTTGCGGCCGCCGCCGATCCGCTCCGGCAGCGACGTGGTCAGGGCCGCGGCCACCGCGCCGCTGCGGGCGTACGTGAGGCCGGTGAGCACGGTCGCGCTGTGCCGGACCTGCTCCCGGTAGCGGCCGTCGTAGTGGTGCGACTCGCGGTAGGCCTGCCAGGCCTGCACCGTCTCGGCGAGCGCGGCCACCGGCTCCAGCCGGACCGGCACCGTCCCGTACGCCTGCCCGTACGCCACGTCGAAGCCGACCACCTGCCCGGCGGAGACCTCGAACTCCTGCCGGACCCGGTCCCGGTCGACGTGCGGCGGCACCCCGCCGGTGTGCAGGGCCAGCACCACCGGACCGGCCGCGGCCAGCACCCCGCCGTCGGGCTGCCCGTGCAGGTACGGGGTGAGCAGGCCGTACTCCGGGCGGGGGCGGAAGTCGAGCGACATCCGCACCCGCCCGGCCAGTCCCTCCACGACCCGTAGCAGCACCGCCGGGGAGTTCATCCCCAGTTGGTGGCCACGGGCGCCGAGCTCGGCGGCGAGCGCGTCGGTGACCGCGACGCTCCCCTCCGGCGTGTGGTGCACGGTGCGCAGCACCAGCGTGTCGGCCACGTACGCCCGCTCCACCCGGTGCCCGGGAAGCCCGGCGGCGGTGGGCGCCAGCCGGAAGTGCCCGGCCTCCGTGTCGAGCAGGCGGCCGAAGACCGACGGGGAGTCGAACCGGTCCGGACACCACCAGTCGATCGAGCCGTCCCGACCGACCAGGGCACCCGAACGGCAGTCGGAGAGGAACCCGTAGTCGGAGATCGCCAGTTGGTCCACCCGCTGCGGGTACCCCGTTCCGGCCGCCTCAGGCGGCACCGACGGTCAGGAGGTGGGCGGCTCGTCCTCGCCGGCGGCCTCGGCGGCGTCGGCCTCCTCCTTGGTCCGGTGCACCGCCTGGTCGGCGTGCTCGGGCGGGCCGTAGACCGTGTAGAGCACCAGCGGGTTGGGGCCGGTGTTGACGAAGTTGTGCTTCGTGCCGGCCGGCACCACCACCAGGTCGCCCTGCACGACCTCGCGCTTCTCCCCCGCCACCTGCGCCTCGCCCGTACCGCTGACGAAGGTCAGGATCTGGTCGATGTCCTCGTGGACCTCCTCGCCGATCTCACCACCCGGCGGAATCGTCATGATCACCAGCTGGGTGTGCTCACCGGTCCACAGCACCCGCCGGAAGTCCGGGCTCTTCTCGGCGACGGTCGCGATAGTGAAATGCTCCATGCCGACGCACATACCCGCTGCGGCCCGACGCCACGCCGGGACTCGCAGATGGTGGAATTCGCCACTCCTCGGGGGTTTCGATCCCTGATGGACGGGGATCGAGGGAGTAGCCGGCGCACGGTGGCCGGTCGAGCCAGGTCCCCGCCGGCGTACCGCCGTACGGCTGCGGTGGTGGGAGACGGCCAGAGCGCGGCGACGTTCCGATCCCCGGGATCCGAACGGCGCCGCGCGCTCGTGTCCGGCTCAGTCGTCGTCCTCGACCGACACCGGCTCCAGGCCCACGCAGCGCAGCTTCAGCTCGAACTCCCCGGACGGGCCGGCGAAGGCGACCTCCACGTCGTCGTCCGGCCCCGGTTCCGCGTCCGAGACCCGGTAGCCCGGCGCGGGCGTCCAGGAGACCAGCCGTACCCCGCCCGGCCCGCACTCGACCACCGCGCTGCCACCCGTCGTGGCGAAGGCCCGACGTGCTCCCGCCGGAGTCGAGCCCGTCGCTCCCGGCGACGGCGGCCCGCCGGTCCCGCCCGCCGTCGGAAACGACGGGCCGCCGGCCCCGGGGACGGTGGGCCCGGGCGAGGCCAGGGCCCGCTCGATCTCCTCCTGGCTGAGCACCCCGCCCGGGGTGCCGGCGATGCTCTCCCCCACCCACCGGATCGCGGCCACCCCGATCAGGGTGGCGAGGGCGGCGGTGGCCAGCCACCCGGCGACGGCGAGGAACGAACGGCGGCGCATGCCCCGAGTCTGACCGATCCGAGGTTGGGACGGGCACCGGACGAGGCTAAGGGAGGGTTAACGTCCGGGCCGGCGCGCCGCGTGGCGGCTAGCCTGCCACCTGTGGCCCGCCTGCTGCTCATCGAGGACGACCTGACGATCCGAACGCCGCTGCTGCGGGCACTGCGCGAGCGGGGGCACGCGGTGGCCGCCGCCTCGACGGCGATGACCGGCCTGCGCGACGCGCTGGACGACCGGCCCGACCTGGTGGTGCTCGACCTGGGACTGCCCGATCTGGACGGCCGGGAGCTGCTGCGGATGCTCCGCGCGGTCAGCGCCGTGCCCGTGATCGTCGCGACCGCCCGCGACGACGAGACCGAGATCGTCGGGGTGCTCGACGCCGGGGCGGACGACTACGTGGTGAAGCCGTTCACGGCCGCGCAGCTCGACGCGCGGATCCGGGCGGTGCTCCGGCGCGGGAGCGGGTCCGCCCCGGAGGAGGACCCGGCGCTGGTGGTGGGCGGGCTGCGGGTCGACCCGCGGTCGCGGCAGGTCACCCTGGACGGTGCGCCCGTCGAGCTGACCCCGCGCGAGTTCGACCTGCTGCACCACCTCGCGGGCCGGCCCGGCCAGGTGGTCACCAAGCGGGAGCTGCTCGCCGAGGTGTGGCGGGTCCCGTACGGCGGCGCCGACAAGACCGTGGACGTGCACCTGTCCTGGCTGCGGCGCAAGCTCGGGGAGAGCGCGCAGGCGCCCCGCTACCTGCACACCGTCCGGGGCGTCGGGGTCCGGCTCGAAGCGCCGGGGAGCGCCGGATGAGGGCCCGGCTGGCGCTGCTGGTCGCCGCGGTCAGCGTGCTCACCCTGGTCGCCTTCCTGGTGCCGCTGGCGCTGCTGGTGCGTACGGTCGCGGCGGACCGGGCCACCGTGCGGGCCACGGCCGACGCGCAGAGCCTCGTCACCGTCGTCGGTACCGCCGACACCGCGACGATCCGGCTGACCGTCGACCAACTGGCCACGGAGTCCGCGCGGCCGGTCACGGTGTTCCTGCCAGACGGCACCGTGCTCGGCGCCCCGGCCCCCCGTACGGCCGCAGTGGCGCTGGCGGAGCGGGGGCAGAGCCTCACCGCCGAGTCCGGGCGGGGGCGCGAGGTGGTGATCGCCGTGCAGGGCCGCCCGGACGGCACCGGCGTGATCCGCACGGTGGTACCGCCCGCCGAGCTGACCGCCGGGGTGACCCGGTCCTGGCTGGTCCTGGCCCTGCTCGGCGTGCTGCTGGTGCTGATCGGGCTGGCCGTCGCCGACCGGCTGGCCCGCACCCTGGTCCGGCCGATCGGTGAGCTCTCGGCGGTGTCGCACCGGCTGGCGAACGCGGAACTGGCCGCGCGCGTCACGCCCGCCGGGCCGCGGGAGCTGCGCGAGGTCGCCGGCGCCCTCAACCACCTCGCCGGCCGGATCCAGGTGCTGCTGGTGCAGGAGCGGGAGGAGGTCGCGGACCTCTCGCACCGCCTGCGCACCCCGCTGACAGCGCTCCGCCTGGAGGCCGAGTCGCTGCGCGACCCGGAGGACGCCGCCCGGGTGACCGCGGCCGTGGACGGGCTGGAGCGGGCGGTCACGGGCCTGATCCGACAGGCCCGGTGGCGCGTGCCGACGGCCGGAGCGGCCAGCGCCGACGCGGCGGCCGTGGTGGCCGAGCGGGTGGCGTTCTGGTCGGTGCTGGCCGAGGACACCGGGCGGGCCGTGACGCTCGACCTGGCGCCTGGGCCGCTGCCGGTGGGCGTACCCGCCGACGAACTGGCGGCGGCGGTGGACGCCCTGCTCGGCAACGTCTTCGCGCACACCCCGGACGGCACCGCGTTCACCGTCCGGCTGACGGCGGAGGAGGCGGGCCGGGCGGCGCTGGTCGTGGCGGACGAGGGCCCGGGGATGCCGCCCGGCACGATCGGCCGGGGCGCGAGCACGGCCGGCTCGACCGGCCTGGGCCTGGACATCGCCCGCCGCGCCGCCCAGTCCAGCGGTGGCCGCCTCACCCTGCACGCCGCGCCCTCCGGGGGCGCCGAGGTGCGCCTCGAACTGGGCCCGCCCCCGTCCTGACCCGTCCTCCGGTCCGGGCCCGGACAGGCTTAACCCGGCCTTAGCGTTCGGGCAGCGTGGCGCTATCCGGACGGGCGCGATCCTGGGAACCAGCAACCGAGGAAGGGTGAACGAGATGAAGCGCAAGTCCCTGATGCTGGCGTCGCTCGGAGGCGCGGCCGTGCTCGTCGTGACCGGTGCGACCTTCGGCGTCGCGGCGGCCGACAACGGCGCGGCCCGGGCGACCACCCTGGCCGCCGCCACCACCGCCCCGACGACCCCGACGACCCCGGCCACGCCGGGCACCCCGAGCGGCACCGGGAGCAGCGCCCCGGCGACGAGCGGCGCCCCGACCGCCAGCGGCACCCCGGCGGCGCCCAGCTCCCCGTCGGGCAGTGCTGCGCCGGCCACCGGCGGCGACGCGGTGAGCGAGCAGCGGGCCGGCGAGATCGCGCTGGCCCGGGCGGGCGGCGGCAAGATCGTCGAGGTCGAGCGCGAGGACGAGGACGGCCGGGCCGTGTGGAGCGTCGAGATCGTGGCCGGGCAGACCGAGCACGAGATCGACGTCGACCGGGGCGACGGCACGGTGGTCAAGGCCGAGCAGGAGCCGGTCGACGACGACGATGACGACGACGACCGGGACGACGACGATGACGACTCGGACGACGACGACGGCGACGACGACTGACCCGTGGCCGGTAGCGCCGCCGTCCCGCACTGCGGGGCGGCGGTGTCGTCGTTGCGGGCTGCGGCGGCGGTGTCGTCGTTGCGGGCTGCGCGGCGCGTGGGTGCGGCGGGCGGGCCCGGCCCAGGAAACGGCGCCGGCGACCCGACGCCCTCCGGGCGAGCTGTCGCCGCCGGATGCCGCCCGCCCCGGCGGGCGGGACGGGCCGGTCGGCCCTGTGACCGACACCGATGTCTGGCTACATTGGGGTATGGTGCCCGCCCACGAGGGCCGGGCGGCGGAACCGGTCTACCGCCCCATCCTCGCCAATCGGCGGGGTGAGCTGGAGGCGCTCGGTCATCTCGACGACGTCGTCGCCCCCCTGCTCGCCCCGGTCCTCCAGGTGTCCGTCCTCGACCAGTTCACGCTTGACGTGCTCCGTCGGCTGCCCGACGGGCTGCTCACGGCGGTCGACGTCACCGGCCTGCCCGACGTCCCGGAGGCCGAACTGGTCCGCTGGGGCGTACCGCTGGTGCCGGTGATCGGGCTCGCGGACAGTGACCGGCGCCTGGTGGCGCACGGTGCCGCGGCCCGGGCCCACGCCCAGCGGGCGGTCGTCCGGCTGCGGGTCGGGCACGATCGCGCCGGCCCGGACGCGGCCACGGCGGCGGCGGAACGGGTCTGGCGGCTCACCGGCCTGGTGCCCGAGCAGTGCGACCTGCTCCTCGACGCGGGCGACGTGTGCTGCCGGGCCGACGTACGGGTGGCCGAGCCCCGGGTCCGCCGGTTGTCGGAGTGGGCCCGCCGGCACGCCTGGTCCTCCGTGAGCGTGGCGGCGGGCGGGATGCCCCCGGCGGTGTCCGCCCTGCCCACCGACGAACCGGTACGCGTCGACCGCTGGGACTGGCAGCTCTGGCAGCGGCTGGCCGACCTCGGCGTCGGGTACGGCGACTACGGCGTCGGCTCCGCGGTGCCCGGCGCCGACCAGGCGGGAGACCGGCTGCCCACCGTCCGCTACACCACCGACGGCGCCTGGTGGGTGTACCGCTGGTCGCGGCGGGGCGGACGCGGCGACGACCGCTTCGCGGACCTGTGCCGCACCGTGGTCTCGGCGCCGCACTGGCCGGCCACGGGCGCGGCCTTCTCCTGGGGTGACCACGAGATCCTGCGGCGGGCCCGCCGGGGCGCCGGTGCCGGGTCTGCCAGCAACTGGGCGGCGTGGAGCACCTCGCACCACCTGGCGCACGTGCTGGCCGCGCTGCCGCAGCGGGGGCGGGAGTCCCGGCCGTGGCGATCCGATCAGGCGCCGCCGGAGCGGGGCCGTCCCGCCCGGCCGCACCGCAACGGGGAGACCCGCCGGGCCGGCTGAGCGCCTCCCCGCCGGGCACCGGTGCGGAGGCGGCGCCCGGCCGTCACTGCTTCTCGGTGAACCCGAACTGCACGATGCCCTCGTCGTCGACGCTCGCGTCCACCGACGCGTCGCCGAGCAGCTCGGCGGCGTCGGAGTCCAGGAAGATGCGGGCGCCCTGATTGTCGACCACGTGGTCGCCCTCGATCGGTTCGGCGACCAGTTCGACGGTGAGCGAACCCGCGTCGGTGTCGGCGGCGATCCGCACTCCGCCGTCCTCGGCGACGTCCTGCTGGTTGGCGAGGTCTCGGATGACCAGCACGGCGTTGTCGGTCATGGTGAGCATGGCGGAACTCCTCGTGGATTCTCGGATTCGCGGTGCGGGACCGGGACTCGGCCCGCGGGCGAGCACACGTGGGAGGCGATGGAAGGGCGACACGCACATCGCCGTCGCGCTTCGGGGCAGCTCAGGGCCCCTCCACGGCCTACGGTGCCCCCTGCCGGGGCATCCGTCAAATAGAGCGGGGTCAGTGCACGGCACGGGCCGGGGCGAACCGGGCCCGGATCTCGCGTACCGCCGCGCGGCCCGCCCGGTTGGCGCCGATCGTGCTCGCGGAGGGGCCGTACCCGATCAGGTGAATCCGCTCGTCGGCGACCACCCGGGTGCCGTCCATCGTGATACCGCCGCCCGGCGCGCGCAGGCGCAGCGGCGCGAGATGGTCCAGCGCAGCCCGGAAACCGGTGCACCACAGGATCACGTCGGCGGGCACGAACCGTCCGTCGTCCCAGGCCACCCCGTCCGGCGTGATCCGGTCGAAGACGGGTAACCGGTCGAGCACGCCGCGCTCGCGCAGCCGGCGCAGTTCCGGCGTGAGCGGCAGCCCGGTCACGCCGACCACGCTGTCCGGCGGGCGGCCCGCGCGTACCGCCGCGTCGACCAGGGCCACCGCCGCACGCCCCCGCTCGGGGGTGAACTCCTCGTCGCGGAAGTCGGGCGGGCGCCGGGTCACCCAGGTGGTGCCGGCGGCCACGGTGGAGACCTCGGCGAGCAACTGCACGGCCGACGTCCCGCCGCCCACCACCACGACCCGCCGGCCGGCGAACTCCGCCGGTCCCCGGTAGTCGGCCGTGTGCAACTGCCGGCCCCGGAAGGTCGACCGGCCGGGGTAGTGCGGCCAGAACGGTCGGGTCCAGGTGCCGGTGGCGTTGACCAGGGCACGGGTGGTCCAGGAGCCGTGGTCGGTGTGCACGGCGAGCCGGCCGTCGGCCCGGTCGCGCACCTCCCGGACCCGCACGGGCCGCCGCACCGGCAGGTCGAACTCGCGCTCGTACGCGGCGAAGTAGGCGCTGACCACCTCGGCCGCCGGCCGGTCGGGTCCCGCCACCGGGAAGGGCAGGCCGGGCAGGTCGTGGAAGCCGTGCACCCGGTCGAGCCGCAGCGTGGGCCAGCGGTGCCGCCACGCCCCGCCCGGCCCGTCGCCCCCGTCGAGGATCACGAAGCCGTCCCCGGGGGCGAACCCGGCGCGGGCCAGGTGGTGGCCGGCGGAGAGGCCGGCCTGCCCGGCCCCGATCACCAGCACGTCGACGGAGCGCTCGTCCATGCCGGGTACAACACGGGCGGGCCGGCCCCGCTGCCCGCCGGGAGCGTCTCGCCGGTCACAGCCCGCCGGGCCCACGGAAATTTCTTTCCATCGACGCTCTTTTCTGGCAGATACCTGCATGGCAGCATCACCCCATGCATCGTCGTCTCTTCCCCCGGACGCTCGCGCTGGTGGCACTCGTCGCCGCCGCAGCCACGGCGGGCGCGCCCACCGCCACCGCCGAGTCCCCGACCCCCGCGGCGACCCGGCTGAACGCCACCATCGACGCGATCCTCGCCGACAGCCGGCTGGCCGGGGCGCAGGCCTCGGTGGTGGTCAAGGACGCGACCACCGGAGAGACGGTCTACCACCGCAACGGCGACCGCCGCCTGGTGCCCGCCTCCAACACCAAGCTGCTGACCTCGGCGGCAGCGCTGGAACTGCTCGGGCCGGGCCACCACTTCAGCACCGAGGTGCGGACCAGCGGCGCCCGCCGGGCGGGCCTGGTCTCCGGCAACCTCTACCTGCGCGGCGGCGGCGACCCGACCATGCTCGCCGCCGACTACGACGCGCTGGCCGCGCGGGTCGCCGCCGCAGGCGTCCGGGTGGTCACCGGCAACCTGGTGGCCGACGACACCCGCTACGACAGCACCCGCCTCGGCCCCGACTGGACCTGGGACGACGAGCCGTACTACTACGCCGCGCAGGTCTCCGCCCTGACCGTGGCGCCGGACACCGACTACGACGCGGGCACCGTCATCGTCCACGCCGCCCCCGGCGCGACCGCCGGCGCGCGTCCGGTCGTCACCACCACCCCGGCCACCCGGTACCTGAAGATCGACAACCGGGCCGAGACGGTCGCCGGCGGGGAGACGTCGGTCTCCTTCGAGCGCGCGCACGGCAGCAACACGGTCGTGGTGACCGGGCAGATCGCGCTCGGCGCCGCGCCGGCGAACGACTGGGTCAGCGTCTGGGAGCCCACCGGCTACGCCGCCGACGTCTTCCGGTCGGCGCTGCGCCGGCACGGCGTACGGGTGCTCGGTCAGACGGTGCTCGGCCAGGCCACCCCGGAGGGCGCGGCCGAGGTGGCGCGGCACCGCTCGATGCCCCTGGCCCAACTGATGGTGCCGTTCCTCAAGCTGTCCAACAACGGGCACGCCGAGGTGCTGACCAAGGAGATCGGCCGGGTGCTCTCCGGCTCCGGCACCTGGTCGGCCGGGCTGACCGCGATCAGCGAGTACGTCGCCGACGCCGGGATGGACACCGGCACGCTGCGCCAGCGCGACGGCTCCGGACTCTCCCGGCGCAACCTCATCCCCGCCGACGAGTTCGTGGACCTGCTCACCGCCGTGCGCGACGAGCCCTGGTTCGACACCTGGTACGCGGCCCTGCCGGTCGCCGGCGAGGCGGACCGGTTCGTCGGCGGCACGCTGCGCAGCCGGATGCGGGGCACGGCGGCGGCGGGCAACGTGCACGCCAAGACTGGCAGCCTGACCGGCGTCTCCGGCCTCTCCGGCTACGTCACCGACGCCGACGGGCGGGTGCTGGCGTTCTCGATCCTGCTCAACAACTACCTGGCCTCCTCCGTGAAGACGCTGGAGGACCAGATCGCGATCGCCCTGGCCTCGTACACGGGCAGGGGCGTGACCGGCGCGCGGGCCGCGGCCCCGACGGCGCCCGACACCCCCCGGGTCCCGGAGGGCCTGGAGTGCGCCTGGGTCAAGCCGAACGCCTGCTGACCGGCCGGCGGGGCCCGGTGCGGGGGCCCCGCCGGCGCTCAGGCGCCGGGGCGGTGCGGCAGCTCGGCCGCCGGGTCGCCGCGCTCGATCAGCGCGGCGATCTCGGCGGGACGCAGGCCGCGCTGCGCCAGCACCCGGGCACCCCAGCGGTGCAGCCGGCACGGGTGCGGGCTGGCGTCGTTGCGGCAGACCGTCCCGCCGGACCAGTGCCGGGGCGCGTGCACCACGACCGCCCGCACGGCGAACTGGGCGTCCTCGACGGTCACGTACGGCGGCAGCGGGATATCCCGGAGCACCTCCCCGGACGGCTCCCCGGCGCCCCGGGGGGCGGTCGGACGGACGGTGCGGGCGGTGACGCTGCTCATCGGTGTGGCCTCCACAAGGGATGGTCGGAGATGGACAGCAGAAAGTTACGACAGGCGCGACGCGGCGCGACGGACAAACTGTCCCGCAGGGTGGACACGGACCCGCCCGCCGGCACCGGACGGCGGTCCGGGCGGGACCGCCGTCGGGGCGGAGCCGCCGGTCAGCCGGCCGCCCGCTCCCGCAGCCGGGCGGCCGTCCGGCGGGGGTCGTAGTCGGGGGCGACGCCGTCGACGATCAGCGCCGCACCCGGGATGTGCCGGGTGCGCAGCGGCAGGATCTCCTGGTACGCCGGCGAGTCGTACCAGGCCCGGGCCCGGTCCAGGTCGGGGAACTCGATGATGACCACGGTGCCCGGCCAGTCGCCCTCCCTGACCTCCACCTCGGCGCCGTGCACCCGGAACCGGCCGCCGAACGGGTCCAGCGTGGCCTGGATCCGCTCGATGTAGGTGAGGATGTCCTCGTGGGCCGGGGTGTCGTAGAGGTGGGCGAGCGCGAACGCGGGCATGGTGCCTCCCGGGAGCCGGTCCGCCCGGCCGGACGACCGGGGCGGTACGCCGAGTCTCCCGCCGGCGCGTGCCCGGCGTCGATTACCCATGGGGTAACGACGGCGGGTCGCCCCGCTCAGACGCGGTCGAGCACGACGACGGGGATCTCCCGGTCGGTCTTCTCCTGGTACTCGTCGTACGCCGGCCAGATGGCGGCCATCGTGGACCACATGCGCGGCTTCTCCCCCGCCGTCGCGGTACGCGCCCGCGCGGTGAACCGCTCGGCGCCCACCTGCACCTCGACCAGCGGCTCGTCGAGCAGGTTGAGGTACCAGGCCGGGTGCTTCGGGTCGCCGCCCTGCGAGGCGACGACCAGGTAGGCGTCGCCGTCGCGGCCGTAGATCAGCGCGGTGCGGCGCAGCTTCCCGCTGCGCCGTCCCCGGGTGGTCAGCAGCAGCGTGAAGACCCCGGGCTGCCACTCGTGCCCCTCGGCGCCGCCGGTCTCGACGTACCGCCGGATGTGGTCGGCCACCCAGCCCTGCGGGCTGTCCAGCACCTGCTCGCCCATCGGCCCTCCCGTTCGCCCTCGCGCACCCGGTCGTCGCGATCACGCTACTCCGGGCAGCGGCCGGTCGCCGGGCGAACGGGGCCGCCCGGGCACCCGGGTCATCCCAGCGCGACCGCCTGGACGCCGACGTTGCCGCAGTCGTCACTGAACGCCTGCTCCACCGTCCAGGTCAGCACCAGCCGGCTGCCCTTCGGCGCCTGGAACCGGATGGTGAACTCGGTGGACCGGCTGGTGTGCCGGTCCTCGATCCGCAGGGTCCGGCTCGGACCACCGACGGAGAGGCGGGCGTCCAGCCGGCCCCGGGCCATCCACACCCCGCCGTACAGCCGGACGGTGCGCGCCTGGCCGTCGGCGGCCACCGCGAGCGTGAAGCCGCTGCCGGCGCCGCACCGGTAGACCCCGTGCGGCGAACCGCTCGCCGACGCCACCGGGCTGCCGTCGCGCCAGCTGAAGCTCTCCTGGTTGTCGTCCCAACCGCCCCGCCGGCCGGTGCCGCCCTCGTCGCGGATCTCGCCGGAGCCGCCGCGCTTGCGGACCGTCGACTCCGCGCCGCGCAGGCCCCAGTGGAGCCAGTCGCGGCGGCCCACCGTGGTCAGGTCGACCTCGCCCGGCGCCTCGGCCATGCTGGCGGCGAGCACCGCCCGCACCGGTGGCGCCGACGTCGACGGCGTGGGTGGCGTGGGTGGCGTCGGGGACGGGCTCGGCGGACGCTGCCGGGGCCGCAGCCCGGGCGAGACCAGGCCGGCGTCGAGGTCGCGCCCCTCCACCCCGGGAAAGCCGCTCGGCCGGCCGGCGTCCGCCGGTACGTCGCCGGCGGTCTCCCCGCCCTGCTCGGGGTCGCCGGCGGTCAGGTACGACACGAGGGCGACCAGGCAGGCGACCACGGCGATCCCCTCGACGGCCCACCGGCGGCGCTGCCTGGCCCGGGCCAGCCGCCGCAGGCCGGTGCGGGTGTGCCCGGCCGGCGGAAGGGGCGGTTGCCGGGTCCCGGGCGGGGCTGCCGGGTCGCCGTGTCCCGACGGCCGGATGTGCTGTCGGGTGAGGTCTTCCTCCGCCACCGGCCCTCCACTCCCCACCGGCCCCGGCCGGACGCGGACGTCCATTGTGGGCGGCCCGCGCCCGCACCGCCACGTCCGTCGCGCCGGACGGACGGGCGTGTCCAGTTCGTCACCGGACGGTAGCGGACATCGACCAGGACGGTGGTCTCGGGTCGGTGCCGCCGGCCCGGCAGGCGATCGGGACGCCCGGGGTCGGCTCTCTCAGCGGATCTCGAAGCCCAGCGCCTGCGCGATCACCATGGCCTGCGCGGCGTCGACGATCGCCCCGGCCCGCTCCACCGCCGTCGGGTCGAGCGCGGTCAGGTCGCTGCCGCGCAGGTCGGCCCCGGTCAGCCGGCAGCGGTGCAGTTGCGCGGCGGAGAGGTCGACGCCGGTCACCGTGGCCCCGGTCAGGTTGGCCCCGGTCAGGTCCGCCTCGCGCATCCGCACGTCCGTGATGCGGACCCCGCGCAGGTCGGCCCCGGGCAGCGCGACGAACGACCAGTCGCCGCCGGCGACCGTCAGCGGTCGCAGGTCGCACTGGGTGAAGGTGCTGCCCACGAGCTTGCAGCCGGTGAACTCCGCCTCGAAGAGGTTGCACCGCTGGAAGGTGCAGCGGGTGAAGGCCGAGTCGGTGTGCCGGGAGGAGTTGAAGCGCGTGTTGCCGAAGGTGCAGCCGTCGAAGACCGCGCCCCGGCTCACCGCCTCGGACAGGTCGACGTCGAAGAACGTGCAGCGGACGAAGTGCCGGTCCACCAGCTCCTCGGCGTACCAGTCCTCGTTGCGGAAGGTCTCGTCCTCGGTCAGCTCGGGCATCGGGCCAGGCTATCGAGGTGGTGGGACAACGGCGGGCTGCCCCTTCCGGCGAGGCGTACCGGCTAGTAGTTTCGGCGACGTGAGTGTGGCACGCAGCATCGACCCGGACCAGATCGGCTTCGACCCGGCGCGGTTGGCGCGCATCGACGAGCACTTCGGCAGGTACGTCGACGACGGTCGCCTCGCCGGCTGGCAGGTGCTGGTCACCCGCCGCGGCGAAATCGCCCACTCGTCGACGTACGGGCTGCGCGACGCGGAGGCGGGCAGGCCCGTCGAGGCGGACACGCTCTGGCGCATCTACTCGATGACCAAGCCGGTCACCTCCGTCGCCGCGATGATCCTGTGGGAGGAGGGCCGCTTCGAGCTGACCGACGAGATCAGCCGGTGGCTGCCCGAGTTCGCCGACCTGCGGGTCTACTCCAAGGGCTCGGCGCTCAAGCCCTTCACGGTGCCGGCGGCCGAGCCGATCCGGGTGTGGCACCTGCTCACCCACACCGCCGGCCTGACGTACGGCTTCATGCAGACCTCGGTGGTCGACGGCATCTACCGGGCCGCCGGCTACGACCTGTACCCGCCGGCGGACGTCGACCTGGCGACGGCCTGCCAGGCGTTCGGCGAGCTGCCCCTGCTGTTCCAGCCCGGCACCGCGTGGGGCTACTCGGTCGCCACCGACGTGCTCGGCCGGCTCGTGGAGGTGGTCTCCGGGCAGAGCCTGGACGCCTTCTTCGCCGACCGGATCTTCCGCCCGCTGGGCATGACCGACACGCACTGGTGGGCCGAGGGCGACACCGCCGACCGGCTCGCCGCCCTCTACGCGCCCGACCCGCGCACCGGCCGCGCGTTCCGCTACGACAAGCTGGGCGCCCTGGCGTACGAGAAGCCGCTGCTGCTCTCCGGCGGCGGCGGCCTGATCTCCAGCGCCGCCGACTACCACCGGTTCACCCAGATGCTGCTGCGCGGCGGCGAGCTGGACGGGGCACGCCTGCTGGGGCCGCGCACGGTGCGCTTCATGACCCGCAACCACCTGCCCGGCGGGCAGGACCTGGAGACCCTCTCCGCCGGTGGTTTCGCCGAGACCACCCTCGACGGGATCGGCTTCGGGCTCGGCTTCGCCGTGGTCGACGACCCCGTGCCGAGCCGGGTGCCGAGCAGCCCCGGCGAGTACTACTGGGGCGGCGTGGCGAGCACGGCCTTCTGGGTCGACCCGGCCGAGGAGGTCACGGCCCTGTTCTTCACCCAGCTCATGCCGTCGAGCACCTACCCGATCCGGCCACAGCTGCGGCAGCTCGTCTACTCCGCCCTGGTCGACTGAGCCGGGTCACCGCTGCCGGCACTCCTCCGTCCCGTCCGGGGACGTCCAGCACTCCGTGCGCACCCCGGCCGCGCCGGTGACCCGGAAGGGGCGTCCCGCGTCGTCGACCGTGACGGTGCCGATGCGTCCCTGCGCAGCCCAGTCCACCTCGACCTTCCAGTCGCAGTCGCAGTTCTCCGTGTAGCCGATGACGAGGAACGTCTCGGCGTCGGACAGGGACACCCGGTACGGGAAGCGGATCTCCCTGCGCTCGTGCTCGGGGACGAACTCCTCGCCCTCCTCGAACAGGCCGGCCGTGAGCAGGGGAGGATCCTCGTCCAGGGTCGCGTGGACCCACCGGTAGGCCGTCGGGCCGCCTCCGCCCGGGGCGGCGAACACGCCCCGCAGGGCGGGACGCCGCGCCACCACCCGCACCCGCAGGTCGGTGAGGGTCACCTGGGCCTCGTCGACCCCCTGCACCGTGAAGGAGACGTGCTGCCGGGAGGCCGGCACTGCGGCGGCATCCCTGGCCCACCGCGACCAGTCTTCCGACCAGGCCGGTCGTGCGGGGACGTGCGCCAACGGCGCCTCGACCACCCAGCCGTCCGGCGGGTCGTGGCCGACGCGGACCGCAACCGTGAACGGCAGCGCGTCGGGGTCGGGCGGAGGCGGCGGGGGCGTGACGGGAAGGAGTCCCCAGGCGAGGAGCCAGGCGGTCAGCATCGCCGTGACGACGGCCGCGAGGACCCCGGCGAACCAGCGGCCGGCGGGCGGCCCGGCAGGCGAGAGCCGGCGCACCAGTGCCCGCACCCGGTCGGACCGGGCCGGCCTCGGCCCCTCCGACTGCCCCTCCACCGGACCGGGACGCCCGGTCGGCGCTTCGGGCGGGTCACGTTGCTCCGTCATGGCGCCACCCCCGCCTCCAACGTCACGGTCCGACACCAGTGCACCCCGAAGCGTGCGACGACGCAAGGGGCGGTTGCGCCGCGCGGGATCCACGGTCCGCCAGCGCGCGATGTCGCCGGTCAATAGCCTGGAGACGAGCCACGTCCGCCGGGCCGGACGGGCCTGGCGGGAGGCGGTATGAGCAACATCGTCGTGTTCGGCGCGGGTGGCACCGCGGGATCGCGGATCGCCGCCGAGGCGGTGGGCCGGGGGCACCGGGTCACCGCGGCGGTGCGCCGGCCGGAGGCCACCTCGTACCTGCCGCCGGCGGTCACGGTGGTCACCGGGGACGCCACCAGCGAGCGGAGCGTACGGGAACTGGCGCCCGACACGGACGCCATGGTGGTGGCGATCGGCGGCGGTGAGCACGCCCTCTGGCTCGACGCGGCGCGCAACCTGGTCGGCGCGCTGCGCGGCATGCCGGCCGCGCCCCGGATCATCCACGTGGGCGGCGGCTCGACCCTGCTCACCCCGAAGGGCACCCGCTACCTCGACGAGCCGGACTTCCCCGAGGAGTACCGCGAGGCGGCGCGGGGGCAGGCCGAGGCCCTCGACTTCTACCGCTCCTCGGCCGACGGGGTGACCTGGACGTACGTCTCGCCGCCGCCGCTGGAGTTCCATCCGGGCGAGCGCACCGGGCACTACCGCACCGGCGGCGACCAGCCGGTGACCGACCACGAGGGCCGCTCGGTGCTCAGCTACGAGGACCTGGCGGTGGCGATCGTGGACGAGATCGAACAGCCGCGCCACGAGAACGCCCGCTTCACCGCCGCGTACTGAGTGGCGCGGGGCGGCCGCAGCGGTGCCGTGGGCGCTGGATCAGTCGGCGAGGCGGGCGGGGAAGCCGCCGGTGGCGATCGGGCCCCAGGCGTCGATGGTGACCCGGATCAGCGACTTGCCCTGGCGGACCATCGCCGCCCGGTACTCGTCCCAGTCCGGGTGCTCGCCCGAGATGCAGCGGAAGTACTCCACGAGCGGCTCCAGCGCCGCCGGCAGGTCCAGCACCTCGGCGGTGCCGTCGAGCTGCACCCACGGGCCGTTCCAGTCGTCGGAGAGCACGCACGCCGACACCCGTGGGTCGCGGCGGATGTTGGCGACCTTGGCCCGCTCGGGATAGGTGGAGATCACCAACCGGCCCTCGCCGTCCACCCCGGCGGACACCGGGGACGACTGCGGCCGACCGTCGGCGCGGGTGGTCATGAGCACCACCCGGTGCCGCGGTCGGAGGAACTCGGTCAGCCCGGCCCGGTCGATCCGGGTGTTCGTCGCGATGCTGCGTGCCATCGTTCGTTCCTACCAGGGCTTCCGTCGCACGGCGACCGCACCGGACGGAACGGGCCCGACGCACACCGGGATCGCGCGGCGGCCTCAGCGGGGTCGCGGGGCGGCGCGGTTGGCGGCGGGCTGGGCCGGCACCCGGGGGCGGACCGAGGGCCGCCAGGCGCGGCCGTTGGCGTAGATCACCCGGAAGCCGAGGTACGAGGCGAGGGGCGCCCAGTGCGCGGAGCCCATCCGCAGCTCGGCGGCGTTGTGGCGCTGCCCGTTGGCCAGCACGTCGAGCAGGACGGTCTCGAAGGCGGCCGACTCGACCCAGTCCACCTCCCGGGTGTACCCGCAGATCAGGGCCGCTCCGGTGGCGTCGAGGAAGTCCCGCAGCACCGCGTCGGAGGCGCGCAGCACCGAACAGCTGCCGAAATAGAGCCGCCGACCCTCGCAGCGGCCCGCCATCAGCTCGGCGACGTCGGCGAGCGCCACCGATTCCCAGTCGGTGAGGCAGAGCCGACTCGGCTCGCCGTGCATGGCGAAGAAGCCGACCCGGTGGTCGGCGTACTGCTTGAGCAGCCAGCGGTCGACGAAGTAGAAGAGTTCGTCGCGGGTGGCCGCGTCCTTGTGGATGAAACGTATCTTCCCGAGCCGTTCGAGCAGTTCCAGGGTGGGCAGGACGGAGCCGCGCTCGTTGAGGTCGCGGTGCCACTGGCCCTCGATGCAGAAGACGCCACCACGTGCCATGCCGCCCCCTCCCCCGGTCCCGCCGGCGCTGACGTTACCGGGTCGGGCCGGCGGGAGAACATCACCCGGCGCGTGCCGACCTGCGGCCTTGCGTGCGGTTCGCGCTTTCCTGTGGCCTGTTGCCGATCAATGGGCGTTTCGCAATTCGCGTAATGCCCAGGCAACACCCAGGAACGGCGAATCGTGAGGACAATTCTCGTTAATCGCCGCGAACCATCCGTCGGCCTGCCAGGGTGGAAATGCGGGACGGGCAGGCCGATGTCCCGGATGCCACCCCATTCCCACTCCTATCGGGAGGACTTCTGTGCGCGTTAACACCCTGAAACGGGCGGCTGTCGCATTCGCCCTGGCGTTGCCGGCAGCCGCTGTCGCCACGGTGGTCGCCGCGCCAGCGGCCCATGCCGACGGCTGCTACACGTGGCAGCGCAACCTCTACCAGGGGCGCTCCGGCGACGACGTCCGCCAGTTGCAGATCCGGGTCGCCGGGTGGGCCGGCAACCGGGACATCGTGGAGAACGACGGCCGCTACGGACCGAAGACCGCCGCCGCGGTCAAGCGGTTCCAGGCCGCGTACGGGCTGCGCGCCGACGGCATCGCCGGACCGCAGACGTACGGCAAGCTCTACGACCTCCAGGACGACGACTGCACGCCACGGCACTTCAGCTACAGCGAGATGGACGACGGCTGCGGTCGCGGGGGCTGGAGCGGCGGTCCGCTCTCCGCCGCGCAGACCCGGCAGAACGCGCTGCGCACGATGTGGAAGCTGGAGGCGTTGCGGCGCAGCCTCGGCGACAAGCCCCTCCTCGTCAGCAGCGGTTTCCGCAGCCGCGCCTGCAACAACCAGGTCGGCGGGGCGTCCGACAGCCAGCACCTCTACGGCAACGCCGCCGACGTGGTGTCGCGCACCAGCTCGCTGTGCCAGATCGCCCGCGACGCCCGCAACCGGGGCTTCAGCGGGATCTACGGTCCCGGTTACCCGGACCACGACGACCACGTGCACGTGGACTCGCGGCGGGAGAACAACAGCGACGACACCTCGAACACCACCAGCTGGTCCGCGCCGGACTGCGGCATCGGCGCCGGCCGCGACTGAGCCGGTCGGACAGGCCACGCCGAACCGGGCGGACAGGCACCACGCGCCGAGCCGGTCCGGACAGGCCACGCCGAGCCGGACGAACGACGACGCCGGCCCGGGCGCGGGTGCCACCCCGCGCACCGGGCCGGCGTCGTGTCCCCGGGTCCCGCCGAGCGGGCGTACCTCCGCCCGGCGTGCCGGGGACCGGCGGTCCCGCCGGCGGACGAATCCGCTCAGCTCGCCCGGGGCCAGCGCGGCGCGGGGGCGGGGGGA
>NZ_WAAS01000031.1:0-42645 GCF_008806585.1 Micromonospora sp. AMSO12t | reverse complement strand
GGCCGTCGCTCCTCCGCCCGGCCCCGCCGTCGCCCCGGACCCGTCGATCCCGCCGGCCCCGGTCGGGTACCCGCCCTACCAGCCGCCCGCCGCGCCGAAGAAGAAGCGCGGCGTGCTCATCGCCTCCATCGCCCTGGCCGTGATCCTGCTGCTCTGCGCCGGCGGCGGCGTCGTCGCGTTCCTGACGCTGCGCGACGCCGACAGCGGCACGGGGGCCAAGGAGCCGACGGTCGCGGTCGACGAGTTCCTCAAGGCCGTCTACCAGGAGCGCGACGCGGACCGGGCGGCCGGCCTGGTCTGCTCGTCGTCGCGGGACGAGAAGAAGATCGCCGCCAAGGTGGCCGAGGTCGAGAAGCACGTCTCGGCCCACCAGAACCCGCGGTTCCGGTGGAGCACCCCGAAGGTGGACAACCAGACCGGCGACCGCGCCACGGTCACCACCAAGGTCACCATGACCACCGCGGACGAGAAGGTGGCCGACCAGGACCTGCGGTTCACCGTGGTGAAGAAGACGGGTTGGTGGGTCTGCGAGGTCGCCTGAGCCCACGGCCTGGATAGGCTCGACGGGTGCGCGCAGCAGAGTCGCCGGCCGACCCGGCCGGCACCCAGTGGCCGGCCCGCCTCCACGTCGTGACCGGCAAGGGGGGCACCGGCAAGACCAGCGTCGCGGCGGCGCTGGCCCTCGCGCTGGCCGCCGGCGGCCGGCGCACGCTGCTGGTCGAGGTCGAGGGACGGCAGGGCATCGCCCAGCTCTTCGGCACCGATCCGCTGCCGTACGAGGAGCGGCACCTGACCGACGCGCCGGGCGGCGGGGAGGTGCGGGCCCTGGCGGTGGACGCCGAGGAGGCCCTGCTGGAGTACCTCGACATGTTCTACAAGCTCGGTGCGGCCGGCCGGGCGCTGCGCAAGCTCGGGGCGATCGACTTCGCCACCACCATCGCCCCGGGCCTGCGGGACGTCCTGCTCACCGGCAAGGTGAAGGAGGCGACCACCCGCACGTCCGGCCAGCGGCGCGCGTACGACGCGGTGGTGCTGGACGCGCCGCCCACCGGGCGGATCGGCCGGTTCCTCAACGTCACCGCCGAGACGGCCCGGCTGGCCAAGGTGGGCCCGATCAAGACCCAGAGCGAGGGGGTCGCGGCGCTGCTGCGCTCCCCGATCACCGCCGTGCACGTCGTCACCCTGCTGGAGGAGATGCCGGTCCAGGAGACGGTCGACGCGATCGCCGAGCTGACCCAGCTCGGCTTCCCGGTGGGACGGGTGATCGTCAACGGCGCCCGCCCCCCGCTGCCCGCGGGGCGGGTGGTGGCCGCCACCGAGCTGGAGCGGGGGCTGCGCGCCGCCGGGCTGCCGACCGACCGGGACACCGTCGCCGGGCTCGTCGCCGAGGCGCGCGACCAGGCCATCCGCCGCGAGCTGGAGGATTCGCTCCGCGCCGACCTGGTGGAGCTGGGGCTGCCGATGACCGAGCTGCCGCTGCTGCCCGACGGGGTGGACCGGGCCGGCCTGGACCAGCTCGCCGCGACCCTCGTCCGGGCGGATTGACTCACACCTGCGACCGGCCCGGGCGCACGGACCGACCCGGCCCGATACGCTCGATTGGTGCCTTCCGAAGACGCGGCGCCGCAGCTGGACGTCGACCAGATCCTCGCCGATCCGGGCGTCCGGATCGTGGTGTGCTGCGGGGCGGGCGGGGTGGGGAAGACGACCACGGCCGCCGCGCTCGCGCTGCGCGCCGCGGAGCGACACGGCCGGCGCACGGTGGTGCTCACCATCGACCCGGCCCGCCGGCTGGCCCAGTCGCTCGGGCTGACCGAGCTGGACAACACCCCCCGCCAGGTCAAGGGGATCGACGTCGAGGCCAGCGGCGGCGAGCTGCACGCCATGATGCTCGACATGAAGCGCACCTTCGACGACGTGGTGCTCCAGCACACCGACCCGGCGAAGGCGGCGGAGATCTTCGCCAACCCCTTCTACCAGGCCATGAGCTCGACCTTCGCCGGCACGCAGGAATACATGGCGATGGAGAAGCTGGGCCAGTTGCACGCCCGGGGCGAGTGGGACCTGATCGTGGTGGACACCCCGCCGTCCCGCTCGGCGCTCGACTTCCTGGACGCACCGGCCCGCCTGTCCCGCTTCCTCGACGGGCGGATGCTGCGCCTGCTGCTGGCCCCGGCGCGGACCGGCGGGCGGAGCATGTTCAGCCTGGTCACGGCCTCGTTCGGGATGTTCTCCAAGGTCGTGCAGAAGGTGCTCGGGGCCCAGTTGCTGACCGACCTCTCCGGTTTCGTCGCCGCGTTGGATTCGATGTTCGGCGGCTTCCGGCAGCGCGCCGAGCAGACGTACCGCATCCTCCAGGCGCGGGAGACGGCGTTCCTGCTGGTCGCGGCGCCGGAGCCGGACGCGGTCCGGGAGGCCGCGTACTTCGCGGGCCGGCTGCGCGAGGAGAAGATGCCGCTGGCGGGCCTGGTGCTCAACCGGGTGCACCGCTCGGCGGTGCCCGGGCTCGACGCGGCGGAGAGCCTGGCCGCCGCGGAGCGGCTGGCCGGCCTCGGCGGGCACGAGGGCACCGTCGACGTGCTGCGGGCCCACGCGACGCTGGCCCAGCAGGCGGTACGCGAGCGGCAGGTGGCGGCCCGCTTCACCGAGGCGTTCCCGGCGGTGCCGGCGGTGTCGGTGACGGCGCAGCCCGCCGACGTGCACGACGTCGACGGGCTGCGGACGATCGGCGCGGCGATCAGCCGGCCGTGACGGTGCTCAGCCGGCGGTGGTGACGAGGATCTTGTCCTTGCCGGTCTTGTCCTTGGCGTTCTTCTTCATCGCGGCCTCGAACATCTTGCGCCAGCTCGCCACCTGTGGGTGACGGCGCAACAGCGCGCGACGTTCGCGTTCGGTCATGCCGCCCCACACTCCGAACTCGATCCGGTTGTCCAGCGCGTCGGCCAGGCACTCGTACCGAACTGGGCAGCTCCGGCAGATCCGCTTCGCCACGTTCTGTTCGGCGCCCTGTACGAACAACGCGTCCGGGTCCCCGTTCTGACACGCCGCCAGCGACGGCCAGTCAGTGATCATGCCCATCTGTACACGTCCCCCCTTGCAGTACCTACCGACCCCGTCGCGGACCAGCCGGCAATCCCCCCGATCGCCCTGCCCGCCTTCCCCAAGGCGGCACGGACGACATGTGGCGCTGTCGCCGCCACCATCATGCTCTGTAGTCGCCTGATTACGCAACGTTGTCGGCGAAATCCATCATTCCGGACACTCCCGGCTTCCCGGGCTTCGCGACCGCCGGTTACCCCGTCGGGGTCCGTGAAAACGCTGCGGGCCCCCTCCGTCAGGAGGGAAACTCGGCGGCGGATTCACGCAACCACGCACCGGGGGTCATGCGTTTAGCACAACGAGGTCGGCGCGCGCAGGAAATGGGGAAAGAACGCCCCGGCGCCCCTCGTTCCCTACTCGCGTACCCTGTCGAGGTGACCTGGATGCGGAAACGTGACCACAATGTGCTGACCAACGCCGCATCGCTACTCATCTGTGGCCTGTTGGCCGGCGTGGTGGTCGCGGCGGCGGCCTTCCCCGCAGTGGCGATGTCCGGACTGGCCGCGAAGGCCGGCGCCGAGACCTTCGGCGCACTGCCCAAGGAGCTGACCGTGGCCCGCGCGCCACAGATCAGCTACCTTCTCGCCTCCGACGGCAAGACACCGCTGGCGACCATGTACGACGAGAACCGTCGCGACGTGAAGCTGGCCGACATCGCGCCCGTCATGCAGAAGGCGATCATCGCCGCCGAGGACCACGACTTCTACAAGCACAACGGCGTCGACCTCAACGGCATCGCCCGGGCCTTCGTCAACAACCAGTCCAACGCGTCCAGCCAGCAGGGCGCCTCGACGCTGACCATGCAGTACGTCCGGCTCGCCATCGCCTACTCGGCGAGCCACCCGGCGGACGTGGTCGCGGCCACCGAGGACACCAGCGCCCGGAAGCTGCGCGAGATGCGCTACGCGATCCAGATCGACAAGGAACTCTCCAAGGACGAGATCCTGGAGCGCTACCTCAACATCGCCGCGTTCGGCAACGGCGCGTACGGCATCTACGCCGCCAGCCAGGTCTACTTCAACAAGCCGCCGAGCAAGCTGAAGCTCGAGGAAGCGGCCATGCTCGCCGGCATGGTGAAGGCGCCGAGCACCAACGACCCGACCACCAAGAGCGGCCACGCGGCGGCCCTCGCCCGGCGCAACTACGTCATCCAGAACATGGTCGAGACCGGCGCCGTCACCCAGCAGGAGGCGGACGCGGCGAAGGCCACCAAGCTCGTGGTCACCGGCAAGCGGGCCCCCAACGGCTGCGTCTCGACCAACGAGAAGGGCTGGGGCTTCTTCTGCGACTACTTCTACCGCTGGTGGATGGGGCAGGAGACGTTCGGCTCGACCTCGTACGACCGGGAGCGGCGGCTGAAGAGCGGCGGCTACACCGTCATCACCACCCTGGACCCGCAGGCCCAGCGGGGCGCCGACAAGGCCGTCCGCAAGGCCAAGTCGGAGAAGAGCAAGGAAGCCGCCATGGTGGCGGTGGTGGAGCCGGGCACCGGCCGGGTGCGGGCGCTGGCGGTGAACCGGAACTTCAAGCTCGACGACCCGAAGAAGCCGGCCAACAAGGAGCACAGCGACCCCAAGCAGCGCAAGAAGGGCAAGCGCGGCAACTACCCGAACACCGTCAACCCGCTGCTCACCGGCGGCGACGGCATCACGGGCTACCAGGCCGGCTCGACCTTCAAGATCTTCACCATCGTGGCGGCGCTGGAGAAGGGCATCCCGCTCGGCTACACGATCAACGCCCCGCAGGCGTTCAAGTCGGAATACATCGTCGAGGCGGGCAGCCAGGCCGCCTGCCCGGGCACCAACAAGTACTGCCCGACCAACTCCGGCAAGAAGGCCGGCGGCGTGCAGAACATGTGGAGCGCCTTCTCCTCCTCCATCAACACCTACTTCGTGCCGCTCCAGCAGCAGGTCGGCGCGGAGAACGTGGTCGACGTGGCCAAGCGGCTCGGCATCCAGTTCCGGGTCAGCAGGGAGAACGACTGGGCCAACAACAAGGCGGCCGCGCACGACTGGGGCGCGTTCACCCTGGGCGTCTCGAGCACCACCCCGCTTGAGCTGGCCAACGCCTACGCCACCCTCGCGGCGGACGGCAAGTACTGCGAGCCCATCCCGGTGCAGATGATCAAGGACCCGGAGGGCAAGAAGCTCGACATCGCCAACCCGCGTTGCGAGAAGCGGGTCAGCACCGAGGTGGCCCGCGCCGCCGTCGACGCCGCCCGCTGCCCGGTCGGTGACAACTCCTCCACCAGCAAGTGCGGCGGCAGCCGTACGGCGGCCGAGGTCAAGCAGGTCGTCGACGCGCCGGTGGCCGGCAAGTCCGGCACCACCGACTCGGAGAAGAGCGCGGCCCTGGTCGCGATGACCAAGCAGTACGCGGTGGCCGGCATCATGGCCGACCCGGACTGGCCGCAGACCAACGTCAAGATGAAGCACAAGCAGAAGGACGGCATCAACCCGCCGGTCTACGAGACGCTGCGCGACGCCATGAAGGGCAAGGACCGGAAGAACTTCGAGCCCCCGGGCAAGAAGATCTCCGAGGGCGACCAGCGCCGGATCCCCGACGTGAAGTGCCTCGACCCGGAGCAGGCGAAGTCCCGGATCAAGGCGGAGGGCTTCGACGCGATCATCTCCGACATCAAGGTCCCGTCGAGCTGCCCGGCCGGCAAGGCCGCCGGCACCAGCCCCGACGGCCGGACCATCAAGGGCGGCGTGGTCACCATCCAGATCAGCTCCGGCGGCGGCACCGCCCCGGGCACGACGCCCGACAACAACCGGCCGCCGAACACCCCCGGCCGACCGCCGGGTCGATCCGGCGGCTGAGCCGGCCGGACGAACGCCACGGGCGGGCACCCTTCGCGGGGTGCCCGCCCGTTTCGCGTACGCGGGTCGGTGCGGCCGGAGTCAGAGGCCGAGCTGTCGGCGTACCTCGGCGGCGACGCGACCGCCCTCGGCCCGGCCGGCCACCGCCGCCTGGGCCGCCTTCATGGCCGGGCCCATCTGCGACTTGCCGGTGAAGCCGCCCGCGGCGAGCGCCCCCGAGACCAGCTCGGTCAGCTCGGCGTCGGGGAGCTGCTTCGGCAGGTAGCGCTCCAGCACCTCGCCCTCGGCGATCTCCTTCGTGGCCTGCTCGGTGCGGCCGGCGTCGCCGAAGGCGGTGGCGGCCTCCCGGCGCTTCTTCGCCTCCTTGGTCAGCACCGCGAGCACCTCGTCGTCGGTGAGCTCGCGCTTGGCCTTGCCGGCGACCTCGGCGGTGCCGACGGCGGCAAGCGCCATCCGCAGCGTGGAGGTGGTCAGTTCGTCGCGCGCCTTCAGGGCGGCGCGCATGTCGGCGGTCAGACGGTCCTTCAGCGTGCTCATGGTCGGTGAAACTACCCTGAACGGCATGCGAAAGCGCACACTATTCCGGCTCGCGACCGGGACCGCCGCGCTCGGCGCGGCGACCCTGGCCTACGCGTCACTCGTCGAGCGCAACATGTTCACCCTGCGGCGGTACGACGTGCCGGTCCTGCCGGCCGACGCGGAGCCCCTGCGGGTCCTGCACCTGTCGGACCTGCACATGATGCCCGACCAGGGGCGTAAGCAGCGCTGGGTGGCGTCGCTGGCCGCCCTCGACCCCGACCTGGTCGTGGTCACCGGGGACAACATGGCGCACCCCGGCGCCGTGCCCGGCGTGCTGCACGCCCTCCAGCCGCTGCTCGACCTCCCGGGGGCCTTCGTCTTCGGCTCCAACGACTACACCGGGCCGGTCTGGAAGAACCCGTTCACCTACTTCCTGCCCGACCGGGAGTACACCGAGGGCGTCGAACTGCCGCACGAGGAGCTGCGGGACGTCTTCGTCGGCGCCGGCTGGGCGGACCTGAACAACGCCCGCACCACCGTCAAGGCCGGCGGCCGGGTCGTCGAGCTGCTCGGGGTGGACGACCCGCACGTCGAACGGGACGACTACGACTCGGTCGCCGGGCCGGTGTCGCCCACCGCCGACCTGTCGATCGCGCTCACCCACTCCCCCGAGCCGGCCGTCCTCGACCGGATGGCCGCCGACGGCTTCGGGCTGATGCTCGCCGGGCACACCCACGGCGGCCAGGTCTGCGTACCGGGGGTCGGCGCCCTGGTGACCAACTGCGGCCTGCCCCGCTCCATGGCACGCGGCCTGCACCGTTGGCCCGGCTCCGACTCGTGGCTGCACGTCTCCGCCGGCCTCGGCACCCACCCGACCGCGCCGGTCCGGTTCGCCTGTCCGCCGGAGGCGAGCGTGCTCACCCTGATCCCTCGCTGACCCACGCGCCGGTGATCCGCCGGGCTGCCGCCTACGGCCCGGCGGCTCGGCGGCTCGGCCGGTTGACGAGCGAGGCGGAATTGGCTGCCGGCAGGCAGCCGTGCAGGGTGAGCGTCGGATCCGTCCGGGGACCTGGCTGTGTTCGCCCTGTCGAGCTGAGTCGTTCACGACATCAGGCGCCAGACGGGGTCGGCGCCCGGCGGGTACCGCACGGTCCGGGAGGACCCGCAGGGCGGTGGGGGTACCGAGTTGGACCACCGACGGGGGTGGGCTACTATTTGTCGGCACGCCTCGGGGTGTGGCGCAGCTTGGTAGCGCGCTTCGTTCGGGACGAAGAGGTCGTCGGTTCGAATCCGGCCACCCCGACCAGAGGTAAGAGCAGGTCAAGGCCCCTCCAACGAGGGGCCTTGATTCGTTTCTGACGATCATTGCTTTCTCGAAGGCAGCGAACGACGCGAGCACCCTGCGATCCCGGTCTCGAGTCGAGTGCGTGTAGCGGTCCAAGGTGAGCCCAAAACGGGACGTGACCAGCGCGGCGACCAGGCTGCCGCAGGCCACGGCAGGGCGCACCTGAGTTCCGCTTCAACGTCTGATGGTCGCCGGTCTTTGCGGTTGTGCCACGGAACCGGGAGCAGGGGGATGTGGTTGTCACGCTCCGAATCGTCGACTGCGGGCCGAGTAGGAGCGCAGGGCGCGCAGGAAGTCGATCTTCCGGAAGCCGGGCCAGTACACGTCGCAGAAGTACAGTTCGGAGTAGGCGGCCTGCCAGAGCAGAAACCCGGACATGCGGCGTTCTCCGCTCGTGCGGATGACCAGATCAGGGTCGGGTTGGCCGCCGGTGTACAGGTGCGCCGCGAGAGCCTCGGCGGTTAGTCGTTGTGCGACGTCGTCGAGTGTGGCGCCCGCTCGTGCCTCCTGTTCCAGCAGGGAACGAACTGCACTGACGATTTCCTCGCGGCCGTCGTAGCCGATGGCGACTGTGAGATGGAACTCGGCACCGCGTTCGCGGGTGGCGTCTTCCGCGAGTTTCAGGGCGTGGCGTGTCGAGTCGGGTAGGACGTCGGCGCGGCCGGCCAGGTGAAGCTGCCAGGGATTGGCCGGGCGGAGGAGCGGCTCCGCGACGACCTCCTCGATCATCCGCATCAGGTTCTCCACCTCTTCGGATGCCCGTTTACGCATGTTGTCGACGGAGGCGATGAACAGAGTGACGTGATGGATGCCCATGTCGGCACACCAGCCCAGTACCTCGTGGACGTGTTCCGCGCCGTACCGGTGGCCTATCCCGGGGTCATCGAAGCCCGCCTGCCTGGCCCACCGGCGGTTCCCGTCCATCACCATTGCTACGTGCCGTGGCAGCGACTTCCCGGCCAGCTGGGCGCGGAGGCGGCGGGTGTAGAGCCGGTAGGCGCCACGGCGTATGGGCTGCACCATGATCGAATGAAATCACCTCATCGGCGCTGGCGTTGGCCCGCGCGGACTGTCGACAGCAACGGTGACAGCTACGAGCCGGAACAAAGACGCCCACGCCCGGCGTCGCGTGGACGGTCGGTCGAGGCGGGCGACGGATGCGGACGCAGGCAGACGAACCGCACGGTTCTTGTAAGCGAGGCGTCGTGCCTCGGAAAGCGACCCCGGCTTACCGGGGAAGCGGGTTGGCGACGTAGACGCCCTTGCCTTGTCGGCCGTCGATCAGGCCTTCGGCCTTGAGTAGGAGCATGGCGGCGCGAATAACGGTGTTGCTGACCTTGTAGTGCTCGCAGAGGGCGGCGAACGAGGGCAACTTGTCGCCCGGCTTCAACTGGCCGGAGCTGACCTGCTCGCGGATCTCCCGGGCGACCTGTAGGTAGGCAGCTTCAGACATAGGTGGTGCTCCCAGCTTGGCGGCTGGTGCAAGCAGACCACACCTCCGGCTCGACTTACAACGCTATGTGTCGTAGCTGTTGACCCTGCGCACATTGCGTCTTAAGTTGCTGGTGGGGCTACCCAGCTTGGCGGCCGGGTCGTCCTGCCGTGGGTGCCCTGTCTCCGGACACGGCTGACCGGGCACCCACGGGACCCCAGCGTCGGCGGGAGGCGTGATGACCAGACCGAACGATGCAACTGGTTCGACCGCAGGTCCCGTGCGGGACACCGGCTACCACCAGAGGCAGAACAACAGCCGGCGACGCGTGTCCTACGACGAGTACGTCTTGGCGGCGGCGTTGACGCTCGCCCGCCGGCACCGGCCTGTCTGGTCATGGCGGCACTGGCGGCGTATCTGCCGCTGTGGAAGCGACCTGCCGTGCCGAAGCCGTCATCCCATCCCGATCAACCGGGGCCACTGGCCGAGCCAGGATGCGCCGCGATGACGACACACCTCCCGGTCACACCGGCTTGGACGTGCTGCGGCTGCGGTGCCGACTGGCCCTGCCAGCCCAGACGGCGCGAACTACGAGCGGAGTACGACCGCGCCCCGGTGTCGCTGGCCCTCTACCTCGCCGCCCAGCTCGTCGACGCCGCCCAGGACCTGGCCCACATCCCCGCCGGAAACCTGCACCACCGATTCCTCGGCTGGACCCGATGAGCATCCTGCGGCCCGGCGACGAGAAGTTCCACTACAGCGACGGCTCCCACAAGTGGATCCCACCCGACCCCGACTACGACCAGGAGGTCTGGAACGAGCAGGTCCGCCAGCACAAGGAAGGCCACCTGAGAAACGAGCAGCCCAAGGTCCGCATCCAGCGCCTCATCTGACGCCAGCAGTACAGCAGCGAAGTACAGCAACCGTGTCAGCCGAACCAGGCCAAGCCGAGCCTCAGCAGAGCCCGTGACCTCGGGAGCAGCCTGACCCGACCACGATGCAGCCAGTTCGGGACGAAGAGGTCGTCGGTTCGAATCCGGCCACCCCGACCGAGATGGGCAAGGCCAGGTGAGATGTCATCTCACCTGGCCTTTTGCCACATCCGGCTTGATCTAGCTCGTTGAGCTACGCCACTGTCGTCCCGCCGCCTTGGTCGTCGTTCTCGTCGGGAGTCAGCGAACGACTCCCGCACCCGGTCCGCGCCGGCCTCGAACGCGTGCGTGTAGCCGGGCCGCGCGGGACTTCGGGTAGGGCTTGAAGGTTCTCCGCGATGATGCGATCCCGCACGGCCAGCGCCAGCACAGCCCGCAGCGGCGGCAGCACTTCCGGACGGTCGCCGGGGCCAAGCGCTGGTCCAGCTCGGTTGCCCACGCCACCGCGCCGTGGCCGCCCGGTACGACAAGTTAGCCGTACGTTACGAAGCCACCATTCACGTCACCGCCATCAACAAATGGCTACACGCACTTCGAGACACGCCCTAGCCGCGGGCGGGCGAGTCCAGGTGCTCCCCGAGCAGGCGCTGGGCGATGACCCCTTCCGTGACCGCTCGCTGACCGGCGTAGCAGACCCAGTGCAGCCCAGTGGCGTCCACACCCTTGCATCCGCCCGCGATATTGCCCTGATCGTCAACGAACGCGTGCTTGACGTCGGTGTAATCGGTCGCTGCGGGCCGAGGTGCCGTCTTTACCTTCTCCCGCTTAGCGGGATTGGGCAGCACGTCTGACTTCGGCGCGCGGCTGAGAGTGCAGTCGAAAACGACGTGGTCGGTCGTGGTGCACGACGGGTCGGTGCCCTCGAAGATCACGGCAGCGCCGGGCATGCCGCTGGCCACGGTTTCCTCGGTGAGGTATGCGACAGCGGCCGCCGTACCGACACCGGCCGCAACCACTCCGGCGGTAATCGCTGTGATCAACCCGGCCCGCGACAGTCGGCGACGACTCCTGCTGACCGGGGCAATCTGCCGGCTGACGGCGTGCTCGAGTTCGTCGCCGAGCCGGATCAGGTCCGGGTGCAACTGACTGGTCATGACGAGCCTCCGTAGAGCTGGTTGGTCAAAGCGATCTGGTCGGTCGGAGCAGGGTGCGCAGGGAGGCGAGGCCACGTGATACGCGGATGCGTGCTGCCGTGGGGGAGCAGTCGAGGGCGTCACCGATCCGCTCGTATGTCTGATCGTGAAGCACACGTAGTTCAACGGCGGTGCGCTGCGCGGCCGGCAGTGCCGCGAGCGCGATCTCTAGATCTGCGTCCATTCCGTCGAGCCAACTCTGTTCTGGTTCAACGACAGCTCGGTCCGCCCTGACATGCAGTCGGGCGCTGGCGTCGGCGGCCATCCGCCGATCCCGGACTGCCTTCAGGAGCAAATTACGAGCTATCCCGAACAGCCATGGGCCCACAGATCCCTCGCGCTGGTCAGCGAACCGGCCTCGCGACTCCCACGCTTGGGCGAACGTCTCGGCCGTCAGATCAAGTGCTGCGTCGTGGTCACCTGTGCGCCGGTTGAAGAACCCGTGGATCGCCTGCGCGTAGCGCTCGTACAGCTCGCGGAAGGCCAGTGCATCCTGCCCTGAGACGGCGAGCAGTTCGACATCAGACCTCACCCGCACTCCGATCCATGTTCGCCCTCGGCACGTTGACCTCCAGGTAGTGGTGCTTGCACCTTGTCTATGCCAGGAACCCAGCCCCATGTTTCACCGACTCAGGACCTTCTCGTATACGCCGCTGGCTGGAGCAGCACGAGCGGAGGGCCGATCCCATCAGAGACCGGCCCTCCGCCGATGATGGTCGGATTGAGGGGCTAGCCGCGGGCGGGCGAGTCCAGGTGCTCCCCGAGTAGGCGCTGGGCGATGACCCCTTCCGTGACCGCTCGCTGACCGGCGTAGCAGACCCAGTGCAGCCCAGCGGCGTCCACACCCTTGCATCCGCCCGCGATATTGCCCTGATCGTCAACGAACGCGTGCTTGACGTCGGTGTAATCGGTCGCTGCGGGCCGAGGTGCCGTCTTTACCTTCTCCCGCTTAGCGGGATTGGGCAGCACGTCTGACTTCGGCGCGCGGCTGAGAGTGCAGTCGAAAACGACGTGGTCGGTCGTGGTGCACGACGGGTCGGTGCCCTCGAAGATCACGGCAGCGCCGGGCATGCCGCTGGCCACGGTTTCCTCGGTGAGGTATGCGACAGCGGCCGCCGTACCGGCACCGGCCGCAACCACTCCGGCGGTAATCGCTGTGATCAACCCGGCCCGCGACAGTCGGCGACGACTCCTGCTGACCGGGGCAATCTGCGGAGTTCGTTGTTCATTCATTGGCACGTGAACCTCCAGGTCGTGGGCTTGCACCTGGTGTATGCCAGAAACCCGGTCCGATGTTTCACCGGATGAAGACCACAGCCCACAAGGGTGTGGTTTGAGCGTCAAGGCGGGCAATCGACCGGCTTTCCAGCGGAGCAGAAGCGGCATCGACGGCTGGGCTGGTCTCAGTTGTGGCCTCATCCGCCGATTGGGGATCTCACCCCCTGTAACACCGGCACCCGATGATGCTGCGGACGGCCCCCTGCCTGCTGCTGCGATCAGCGGCAACCGGACCGGCCATGACCTCACCGGATCGACCATGACCAAGACGTCTGGGGCGTGCAGCAGCGCCCGAAAGGCTGTTGCCGCCCATCGAGCCTGCACGATTTGATGTCCACAACTTTCCGGCCGGACGATCCCGGCTGGATACGGGGAGGGCCATCCACTGTGATAGTTACCTGGCCACGTCGTGGCCTCATCGGCGCGCTCGCGCTGACGCTGGGCGTCAGCGGGCTCGCCCTCGTCGCGACCGGCAGTCCCGCCGTCGCGGCACCGCACTACGAAAGCGCTCCGTCGATCCAGATCGGCTGGACCGACTC
This sequence comes from Micromonospora sp. AMSO12t, assembly GCF_008806585.1. NCBI lineage: Bacteria > Bacillati > Actinomycetota > Actinomycetes > Micromonosporales > Micromonosporaceae > Micromonospora > Micromonospora sp. AMSO12t. The sequence goes on along the minus strand of NZ_WAAS01000031.1, from coordinate 29,546 downwards.
CGCCACGCCGCGCAAGGCGTACGGGTGGAACGACGAGACACACATGCCGCTCGGCACGTCCGTGGACGACGCGGGGGTCAGCCACACCTCCCGGGTCTACGCCACCTTCGATCTGTCCGCCTACGAGGGCCGGAAGATCTACGGTGGGACGGTCTTCATCGAGGAGTACAGCGCCGCCGACTGCGGAAAGCGGGCGATCGAGATCTGGCGCACCAAGCCGGTGAGCACCACGCCCACCTGGAACAGCGCTCCTGAGCCGCTGACCAAGCTGGACGAGGTCCTCACCCCGGAATGGTGCCCGAAGGCGACCCTGTCGTTCGACGTCGGTGCCGCCGTGCAGGACGCTGTGGCGCGCAAGCAGCGCCGGATCACGTTCGAGATCCGCGTCCCGGAAGCCAACGAGAGCGACCCGGCCTACGGTCGTCGGCTCAACTGGTACCGCAGCGTCGGCCTGACCACGCAGTACAACTCGGTGCCGAAGGGCGACAACGCCCACCTCTACAACGGCGGGTTCCCGTGCACCCAGTTCCGTCCGTACCCACGGCTGGCCGGCTTCGCCAACGTGCTCCAGGCCCTCGGCACCGACGCGGACCCGGATGACGAGTACCGCCTGACCAGTGAGTTCGCAATCTGGCCGACGGGCGATGCGGCGGCCCGACAGGTCTTCACCAGCCAGCACGCCATCTCGGGTCGGGTGCACACGGCCAACCTGCCAGCGGGCACGCTCGTCGACGGCAAGTCGTACGCCTGGCAGGCCCGGGTGGGTGACGGGGCGGACTTCTCGGCCTGGTCGAAGAAGTGCTTCTTCACCTACGACGACACCAGCCCCACGGCACCGACGGTTGCCTCCGCGAACTACCCGGCCACCGACACCGGCCAGCAGGCCCCGGCGGGTGTGCCGGGCGTCTTCACCTTCTCCGGCGGCGGCAACAAGGACGTGGCGGGCTTCCAGTACTCGTGGAACGGCCTCGGGGTGAACACGTGCGCGGCCACGGGCGACCTGGGCCAGTTGGTCTGCCGCGATCCGTTCAGCCTGCCGAACACGGTCAGGGCGGACGTCCCTGGCGGCTCGGCGACCGTGACGCTGAACCCGACCGGGGCCGGGCCGCAGCAGTTGACCGTGCGTTCCCTCGACCTCGCCGGCAACATCTCGGCTCAGACCGTCTACAAGACGATGATTCCCTGGTCCGCGCCGGATGTCCGGGTCGAGAACGGAGATCCGCAGTGGGGACAGGAGGTGGTGCTGAAGTTCGCCCCGGCGGCCGGCGTCACCGGCGTCCGCGAATACGAGATCGTCCTGGACAACGGGGATCGCGAGACGAGGCAGGCCGCCGAGGACGGCACCGCGCACTTCAGCTTCATCGCCGGCAATCCGCATGGGCACTCGGTGCGGGTACGCAGCAACAGCGACAACGGCTTCGTCTCCACAGAGGCCAGTTGGTCGACCTACTTCTACCCCGGCCCGGGCGTCAAGTCGGACGTCTACGTCCAGCCGCCGGACGGTTCGCCGGTCGGCGGAGTGGGAGTCGCAGGCACCTTCACCTTCTCCCCGCCGCCGGGCTGGACGGACACCGTGGCCTACCGGTACTCCTTCGTCGACGGCGAGGAGCTGACCGAGATCGCGGCTGATGCCAATGGTCGCGCAACGGTCACCTGGACGCCGACGACGAGCGGTTGGGTGCTGTTGACCGTGTACGCCGTCAAGCCCGACGGCACCTTGAGCGAGTACGGCAACTGGTACTCGTTCGAGGTGGCGGCCAGTTCCTGAGCCCTGCTCGTAGGTGACGGAGGGCCTGGCACCTGCCGGGCCCTCCGTCACGTACGACGACGCCGGTCAGTCCTGCTGTTCGGTGCGGGCGATCTCGGCGAACGCGGCGGTCAGGTAGCCCTCGACGGGCCGGCCGGTGACGGCGAGCAGGTCGGCGACGAGCAGCGGCGCGTGCCGCGCCACGGCGGGCGGGTCCGGCGGCGACTCGTCACCGTCCGGGTCGTAGACGCCGAGGGCGCCCGCCAACAGGACGAGGACCACGTGCGGGTCGACGTCGGGCCGCCACTGCGCGGCGTCGCGGACGCAGCCTTCGAGCACCTGGCGGACGTCGTCGCCGTCGAGGCCGTCGGGGTGGGTCTCCTCCAGCAGCAGCCGGACCACCGCGCCGAGCACCAGACCCGACCGTTCGGCCGCCGCGAGCCGGGCCACCGCGACGTCGTACGCCTCGGAGGCGCGCTCGCGGGCGGCGGCGACCGCGTCGGTGGTGGCGGCGGCGATCTCGCGGGCCGGTGCGGGCAGGTGTCGCCAGGCTGTGGTCATCCCGACCAGGATCGCAGAGAGGTACGACGCCGCGCCGACGCGCCTGCGGTGTGACCCCGCGCACACGGCGAACGGGAAACTCGGCGCGAAAAGGCCTCGCGCCGTGTCACACCCAGCACACAGAATCGGGGGATGCTCAGTCGCGCCCTGCCCCGCCGTTCCGAAGCCCGGCGGATGCTCATCGGCACGCTGTTGTCGGCGATCGGGCGCGGCCTCACCCTGCCGTTCCTGTTCATCTACCTGACCGACGTCCGGGGTCTCACCGACACCCGCGCCGGCCTGGTGATCGGCTGGTACGGCGTGATCACCCTGGCGCTCTCGCCGATCGGCGGCGCGCTCATCGACCGGTTCGGCGCCCGCCGGATCCTGCTGTCGGGCCTGCTGATCGAGGCGGTCGGCACCGGGTCGCTGGCCCTGGTCGACTCGAGCGCCTCGGCGTTCGGGGTGATGACGCTGGTGGCGATGGGCAGCTCGGTCATCTGGCCCGGGCAGAACACGATCCTCGCCTCGCTCACCGACGCCGACGAGCGGCAGCGGGTCTTCGGGCTGAACTTCGCCCTGCTCAACCTCGGCATCGGCGTCGGCGGCCTGACCTCCGGCGCGATCGTCGACACCGCCCGCGAGGTCACCTTCCAGGCGATCTACGTGCTCGACGCGATCAGCTACCTGATGCCCGCGCTGATCCTGCTGACCCTGCCGCACGTGGGCCACCGGCTCGCCGCCGGACCGGCCGGGGAACGGACGTCGGCCGGCGGCTACCTCACCGTGCTGCGCGACCGTCCGTTCCGCCGACTCGTCATCTTCGGCCTCGTCCTGACCACCTGCGGCTACGCGCAGATCGAGGTCGGCTTCACCGCCTACGCCATACGGGTGGCCGAGGTGACGCCGCGCGTGGTCGCCTGGGCGCTGGCCGGCAACACGGTGATGATCGTGCTCTCCCAACTGCTGGTCCTGCGGCGGATGGAGGGGCGCAGCCGCACGGGCGGGCTGGCGGTCGTGGGCGGGGTCTTCGCGATCGCCTGGCTGGTCCTGGGGGCCGGGGGCGTGGTCGGACCGGGCAACGCGCTGCTTGCCGCCCTCTGCGTCGTGGCCTGCTCGGCGATCTTCGGCTTCGGCGAGACGCTGCTGTCGCCGGTGATGCCGGCGCTGACGAACGCGCTCGCCACGGACGCGCTGCGCGGCCGGTACAACGCCATGAGCTCGATGATCTTCGGCATCAGCGGCGTGATCGGCCCCGTCACGGCGGGCCCGCTGCTCGGTGCGGCCGACGGCCGGATCTGGGTCGTGGTGGTCGTCAGCGGCTGCCTGGTGGCCTCGCTCATCGCGCTCTCCCTGCGCCGGCTGCTCACGCCGGCCCAGGACGGCCGCGCGCCGGCCGCCCCGCCGGCCACCGAACCGGCCCCCGTGCAGGCCTGACCGCACCGCCCCGCCGCGCACGCGGACCGTGGACGGCGGGCACCGAGCGTCCGGTCCCCGGCGCTGCTGACGGCGACGGGCCCCGGAGAATCCGCCAGGGATGCTCCAGGGCCCGTCAGGTGCGTACCGCTGCCGTCAGGCGGTGGGGACCTCCGCGGTGGTCCGGATGCGGTCCAGAGCCGGCGCCGAGACCGGGGACTCGGCGGTCAGGTAGGCCACGAACGCGTCCAGGTCGATCATGCCGGTGACCGCGTTGGTGCCGCCGGTGAGGACGGTGAAGCCGTCGCCGCCGCCGGAGAGGAAGTTGTTCACCGTGACCCGGTACGTGGCGTCGGCGGTTACCGCCACCCCGCCGAGGGTGAGGCTGCCCCGGACGACCCGGGTGCCCGTGCAGGCGTCGGCGACGGTGCCGGTGGTGCCGGCCGGGTCGACGACGTAGCGGACGGTCGACGACGGGTAGAGCGTCCGGCCGGTGACGAACTGCTGCTCCAGCATGCAGTAGAGCTGGGCGCCGGTGAGGTCGAGCGTCACGAGGTTGTTGCCGAACGGCTGCACCGTGAACGCCTCCTCGTAGGTGACCGGGCCGGCGTCGAGGTCGGCGCGTACGCCACCGGGGTTCATGAAGGCGGCGACGGCGCCCTGCTCGTCGTCGGTGGCGGCGAGCTGCGCGTCGGCGATCACGTTCCCCAGCGGGGACTCGCCCAGGGTCGTACCGAAGAGGGTCTCCTGGGTCTTCTTGATCTCCGTGGTGGTCTGGCCGACCTCGCGGCCGGCCACCGGGCCGAGCACGGTCTTGTAGCGGTTGATCAGCGCGGTCTGCGCCGGGTCCTTGGGGAGGTCCCGGGTGACCACCACGTTCTCGGCCTTGGCGCTGATCACGTCGCCGGTGCGCCGGTCGATGGAGAGGTCGATGTCGGTGACCAGGCGACCGAAGGAGCTGGCGCTGGTGACCAGCTTGCCGGCGATGTCGCAGTTGTACGCCTGGTGGGTGTGGCCGCTGACGACCACGTCGATGGACGGGTCCATCCGGTTGGCGATGTCCACGATGGGGCCGGAGATGCCCTTGCAGTCGTTGATGCCGCCGGTCGCGTCCTGGGTGCCGCCCTCGTGCAGCAGCACGACGATGGTCTCGACGCCCTGGCGGCGCAGCTCGCGGGCGTACCGGTTGGCGGTCTGCGCCTCGTCGGCGAAGGTCAGGCCGGCGACGCCCTGCTGGCTGACGATCCGCGGGGTGCCCTCCAGCGTCATGCCGATGAAGCCGACCTTGACGCCCTGCACCTTGTGGATGGCGTACGGGGCCAGCAGCGGCTGGCCGGTCGCGGTCTTGAACGCGTTCGCGGAGAGGTACTGGAAGCCGGCGCCCTCGTACGGGGTGCCGTCGACGCAGCCGTCGACCGGGTGGCAGCCGCCGTTCTGGATGCGCAGCAGCTCGTCGGCGCCCTCGTCGAACTCGTGGTTGCCGACGCTGGCGTAGTCGAGCCCGGCCAGCGAGAGCGCCTCGATGGTCGGCTCGTCGTGGAACGCGGCGGAGAGCAGCGGGGAGGCGCCGATCAGGTCGCCGGCCGCCACGGTGATGGTGTTCTGCTTCTTGGCGTGCCTGCGCAGCTCGGCGAGCTGGGTGGCGAGGTGTTCGGCCCCGCCGGCGGGCTGCCCGGCGATGCTGCCGCTGGAGCCGGACGGCGGTTCGAGGTTGCCGTGGAAGTCGTTGAGGGCGAGCAGCTTGACGGCGACCGGCTTCGGGCCGGCGTCCGCCTGGTCGGGGGTGGTCGTGACCGCGCCGAAGGCGGTCACGGCGAGCGCGGTCAGGCCGATGGCGGCCCGGCGCATCCCGGGGATGGACATGGAACTCCTCGTGGGAAGCCGGCGCGGGCACCCGGGTGACGGTCCACCCCGGGGGCGGGCCGCGCCGTCGACAGGTTCGGTCGCGGTGGCGAGGGTGGCCGAGCGCCGCCGCGTCGCGGACAGCCTCTCATCGTCGCCCGCCCCGGTCGACCGGGGCGGGGGTGCAGACCTGCGCAAACTCGCGGCCGGCGACCGTCCGGACGGGCGTTTCCGACATGCCCGGCAGCCTGGGCGCCGGCCGGCGGAGGGGTGCCGCCGGCCCCGGCTGCCCGGGGCCGGCCGCCCGCCTCAGCAGTACGTGTAGCTGCCCTTGCTCCCCCACGAGCAGGAGTCGATCAGGGTGCCGGACGAGTTGCGCAGGGACGCCTTGTCTCCGGTGTTGTTCCAGATGTAGGCGCCCGAGCCCCAGTAGCGGTGGGTCGAGCTGTTGGTGCCCTTCCCGGTGTGCACGAAGACGCTGGCGCCCGGGGCCAGCCGGAAGTCGCCGGAGAACTTGTAGACGTGGTTGGACTGGTCGCGCAGCGTCCAGTACTTCAGGTTGACGGTGGTGGAGCGCCGGTTGGTCAGCCGGACGTACTCGGCGTTCAGGCTGGAGTTCGAGCGGTTGTCGGCGCCCGGCGAGTTGTAGTAGGCCTTGGTGATCTGGACGGCCGGGGTGGCGGCCTGGGCCGGGCCGGCGGTGGTCAGCGACACGCCCACCGTGACGGCGAGCGCCACCGCGAGACCGATCAGCCTTCTCCTCATGCGATTCCCCCACACAGACGGCCGGTCGTGGTGCCGGCGGATGAGCCGTACCCGCGCACGGCCGGCCGAGGTTATCGATCTCCTGCGGTGATTGTGGACGGTGAAACGGCCGCCCCGGGCGATTGCGTCCGCCCGGTTGATCCGCTGTCGGCCGGCGGGACGTGCGCCGCTCGTCCGACCGACCGCCGGGGTCACCGTGCGGCGCGACGGCGGCCACCGAGCGTCCCGCCCCCGCCCGCGTTCGGCGTCGGAGGCCGTACGGTGCGTCGGTCAGCCCGGCACCTCGGGCAGGTCCGTGGTCAGCCCGGCACCCTCGCGCCCGTCCGTGGTCAGCCCGGCCCCCTCGCGCCGGTGCGTCCCGGCGAGCAGCGCCGCGACGGCTGCGGCGTCCCAGGCGCCGGCGACCCCCGGCCGAGCCAGCAGGTACTGGGCGATCCGGTCGGCGTCCCAGCCGTGCGACTCGCGCAGGCCACGGGCGATCATGTTGAGGTAGGCCGGGGCCGGGGCCTGCCACGGCACCTCGGACGCCGCCCACGGGGCGGTGAAGGTCAGCAGCGGGAGCCCGTCGAGCCGGCCGGGGCAGAGCAGGGTCTCGTACCGGCCGGGGCCGAGGGTGGCCCTCCCGGTGGCGACGGCCTCGGCGATCAGGCCGGCGTCGGCACCGGGTTCCCGGTACATCTCCTGGGCGGCCACGTCGGCGAACTGCCCGACGTCGAGCAGGTAGGCCCGGGCCGCCGCCTCGCCGGGGAGCGCCGGGTCGTAGAACGCCATCCCGCCGGTCCAGGCCCGCGACTCGCCGGCGAAGTAGACGCCGCCGGGCAGCGACACCGGCACCGTACGCCTGGGGGGTCGCGGGTCCCGGCAGCCCGGATACGTCCGCCGCCCGCCGGGCGGGCAGCCTCCCGCCAGGTAGAAGCCGAGCCGGGCGGCGTGCATGTTCGACCCGTACGCGACGTACCAGACCTCGCCCACCACGGCCGACCGGTCCCGGCGGTCAGAAGCCGCAGGTCATGCCGGCGGCGTGGCTGGCCTGCACCAGGTGCGTGGCGCAACCGCTCCCGGTGACCTTGTGCAGCAGGAAGCCGGTCGGCTCGACGACCCAGCCGAACTGGTCGTCGGCGCTGGTGGTGAGTGAGCTCTGTCGCCAGGTGCTCGGCGCGGTGGTGAGCACCGTGCCGGCGAAGGTCACGGTGACCGGGCGGTGGACGTGCCCGGCGACCACTCGGACCACGTGCGGGTGGCGGGCGATCACCTCGGCCAGCTCGTCGCCGTCGGTCAGCCGGATGTCGTCGAGGAACGGGATGCCGACCGGTGCCGGCGGGTGGTGCAGGCAGACCACGGCCGGCACCTCGGGTCGACCGGCCAGCACCCCGTCCAGCCAGCCGAGCTGGTCCTCGCCGAGGCAGCCGGCGTCGCCCCCGCCCGGCATCAGGGAGTCCAGCACCACGACAGTCGCCTCCGGGTGGTCCACGTGGTAGTGCGCCGAGAAGCCGCCGCCGAGCCACGGCGTGCCCCCGAAGGCGTCCAGCAGCGACTCCCGGTCGTCGTGGTTGCCGGCGACCAGGTGCACCGGCAGCGGGAACCGGCCGATGACCTCGCGCAGGGTCGCGTACTCGTCGGGGCGGCCACGGTCGACCAGGTCGCCGGTGATCACCACGCAGTCGGGCCGTGGGTTCAGCGCCAGCACCCGGCCCAGGGCGCGGTGCAGGCCGGCGGCCGGCTCGGCGGCGAGCACGCCGGTGGTCAGGTGCGGATCACTGAGCTGGGCGATGAGCATCGGTGCCTCCACTCGACCGGAACCCTCACGCTATCGCCGCGAGCCCCGGCGCGCGGCCCGCCCGTACCCACAGGCCCTGTCCACAGCCTGTGGATGGCACATGTGTACGAAGGCGTCGACGATCTTGATTCCGGCTGGTCCCGCGCCTGCCTGAGTACCCTTGATCGCGGGCCCGCCCGCCGGTCGCGGCCCTCCCTACCTGGAACGACGTGCCGAGTGGATCACGAGCGAGTCATCCGTGACGTCACGGTCCGCCTCCCCATGGCGTCGACCGTCGTCGAGGCGTGCCGGTGGACCGTCACCGCGCTCGCCCGCCACGCGCCGGCCACCATCTCCGTCCTGCTGCACGTCCACGACCGGCTCCGCTGCGTCGCGGCCACCGGCTCCTGGCAGGTCTTCTCCACCGTGCCGCCGAAGACCGGGATCGTGGGCCGGGTGTACGCCTCCGGCGAGACCGCCGTCGTGCCCGACGTCGCCGCCGACCCCGACTACATCCCGGTACGCCCCGACGTCACCGCCGAGGTGTGCGTACCGGTGCTGGACCCGGCGGGCCGGCCCATCGGGGTGCTGGACCTCCAGTGGTGCGGCCCGGCCGACCTCGGCCCGTGGCGCGACACCGCCGAACGGCTGGCGGCCCGCCTCGGGGCCCGGATCGTGGCGCTCGGCGGGCCACCGCCGGAGAGCCGCAGCGAGAAGCTCCTGCGGCACGCCGCCGCGCTGACCTCCGCGTCGACGGAGTGGGACCTGTTCGCCGCCGCGATCGCCGCCGCCCGGGACGTGTCCACGCTCTCCGCGGCGGTACTGGTGCTCGCCGGCCCGGACGGGCCCCGCCTGGGTACGCCGCCGGCCACCCCCGGCGAGCTGGAGGCCCGGATCCGGGCGGAACTGACCGAGGCGGACCCCGCCGCGCTGGACGGACTCGTGGCTCGCGCCCACCGCCACGGCGTGGGCTACACGCTCGGCGAGGCGGGACACCCGCCCGTGCCCGACCACCGGCCGCTGACCCGGGCCGGGGTGCGCACGCTGGTCGCCGTGCCCGTCGGCCGGCCCGACGACGGCGGGGTGCTGCTGGTGGCCGACGAACGGCTGCTGCGCCCCGACCCGACCACCGTCAACCTGCTGGAGTTGCTCGCCGGCCAGGCGTGGAGCTGCCTCGACCGGCTGCGTACCCTGGCCCGCCTGCGCGAGCAGGCCAACTCGGACCCGTTGACCGGGCTGCGGCACACGGGGCCGTTCGGCCAGCGGATCGCCGTGGCCACCCCGGGGCGTACGGCCCTGCTGGCGATCGACGTCGACGGCTTCAAGGCCGTCAACGACACGTACGGCCACCAGGCCGGCGACCGCGTGCTCGTCCGGCTGGCCCGGGCCCTGGAGGGGGCGCTGCGGCACGGCGACGAGCTCTACCGGATCGGCGGTGACGAGTTCGTGGCGGTGATCGAGGTGGGGCGCCCCGAGGAGGCGGTTCGGATCGCCGAGCGCCTGGCCGAGGCGGCGCGGCAGATCGGCCGCACGATCAGCGTCGGGGTGGCCCTTCCCCGCCCGGGAGAGTCACCCGAGGCCACGCTGCGCCGCGCCGACCAGGCGCTCTACGCGGTGAAACACCACGGCCGCGACGGCGTACGCCTGGCCCCCGCCTGACCGCCTCCGTCCGGTCACCGTCGGCGGCGGGCGACGTTCACCGGCTTCTGCTCGTTCGGGGGCATCTCGACCCGGGCGACGCCGGCGTGCCACCGGGTGTGCAGCGCGGTGTCCGCGATCCACGCCCCGCACCGGTGGCAGACCTCGACGTCCTTCGGTCGCCGCCCCGCGGGCAGCAGTTCCCCGCCGGCGTTGTCGGTCCCCGTGAGCGGGTTGGCCTCGTTGTCGGCGAGCATCCAGAGCCGGTGCCACGTGGTCTTGATGTCCTCCCGGGAGACCCCGAGCGCGAGCAGCAGCTCGGTCAGGTTCTCCCACTTCGGCGGCTTCCTGGCGGTGAAGATGCGGCTGATCGTGGAGGTCGACAGGCCGATCGAGGTGGTCCGGATGATCGTGCGGTAGGACGGGTTCCCCGCCTGCCGGTAGGTCAGCTTCAGCTGACGGACGAGTTCGGTGAGGTGAGGGCTGCCGGTCTCGGAGCCTGGGCCCTCACGCCCGGCGTTGTTCGTGTTCGTGGACATCGGCGGCGCGCCGTGGTCGCCGGTGCCGGACGCGGGTCCGGCACCGGCGCGCTTCGTCGGCGCTACACCCCCCACCGAGGGCCAGGCGCCCCGAGCAGCCAGGTGGAGACCCGGCCGGCGACGGCGCCGGTCAGACAGACCGCCAGCGCGACCTCGGTCGGTGGCCGACCGGTCAGCAGCACCGCACCCGCGAGGACGGCGACCGCCGCGGTCACGAGTGCCGTGGGCAGCGGCCCGTGGACGCCAACGGTCCGGCGGGCCACCTCGCCGGCCAGCAGGACGACCGCACCCGCCGTCAGCAGGGTCTCGTCCAGGGCGCGCCCCGACAGCAGCAGGGCCACCGACGTGGCGATCACGATCACGATCACGATGACGCCGGGCCACCAGGCCCCCGGCTGCGGGGCCGGTTGCCGGGTTGCCGGGAGGCCGCATGGAACGGCCGCCCGGCGGGGGTCGAGGGATGGTTGTTCGGTCATCCGGCTCGGAACTCCTTCGGTCGTGGCGGCCGCGCGGCCGCCGCCGAGTTGACCGGGGCGGGCGTCCGCCCCGGCGGGTGGGGCGGAGGCAGCGCCTCCGCCCCGGTGGTGCTGGTCCGGGCCTCCTGGGGGAGTCGGTTGTTGCGCACAGCGCGGGCCCGCGACGCGGGCCCGCGTACCGCCCCTGGTTGCAGCCAGTGGCTGGCGGTACCCGACCATCATCGGGCACGGAACCGGCCCAACTGAAGCGCGTGAACCAAGCTGAAACGCCGGGACGGCCGCCGCCGGACACCGTTGTCGTCAATGCGCGGAACCGGCGCAGAAAACCGTACGTCCGTCCTGCGCGAACCCGCGACGCGAACGGAATTGTCGATACGCACCGAAAAACAGAAACCCCCCGCTGCAACGGGGGGTTTCCATTTGCGCTTCTTCCGAAATCCGGCCCGGACCAGCAGGCAGCAACTCGGAGGTTTTCCCGATGGAGAAAACCGGTAGCGCTGATCGGCCGACACTGGCAGCCGAGTCGGCTACAGGTTTCCCGATCGGGCGGGATACCTCAACCCACGGAGCCGGACCTGCAACGGGATGAAACACATCGAAGCACGAACATGAGGCAATGCCCCACCCCTTCGGCCCTTCGTCCCATTTAAGCCTTTTGAAGGTTGATCCACCAGCTCCATCCGGAGAAAGTTTCATCCCAGCGTGATCACACGGCGACCGAGAGTCCGATCGACACTCGGTCACGTTGACACCGATGGCCCGAACAGCCCGAACCGGATCCCCCGAACGTGAGGTTTCACGAGGAGACGGTCCAGGATTATTCGACAGTCAGTTGACAGCCCGCCAGGAGTGCCGACGGCCGGGAGCCAAAAGGACATTACCGGCAGGTAGCTCCACCTCGGGGGCAACGACCGATGCCGAACTGGCGACACCTGGAGCATCTGCAATCGATACCGGCGAATGCCGCTTTCTGAGCGCAAACGGTGAGCCGGCCGGCGCTCCCAAGGCGGGCGACGGGGCGGGGGGCGACCGGTGGGACCCATCGATGCCCAACGATCGATCCCGGCCGCCCGCGCTGGCCGGAGCCGGCGAAAAATCCTCCCGCTCCGGCGTGTCGCCGCTGCAACATCGGCTGCCGCACTGCGCGACATGGCGCGCCCGCGCGGCGATTCGGGCAGCAACGCGCGCGACTGTCGGCATCACGACGCGGGCGCCGAGCGGCGGGCAGACCGACCATGGAAATTCCACGATTGAAAATTGCACACTTCGAGATCGCAGTTGCCGGCGGACCATTTTCGGCGCCGCCCGGCGCTCTTTCCAGTCGGGCACGTCGGCTCCGGACGGGGCGTGGGCGCACCCCGCGGCAGAGCATCGTCGCACCGCGCGGCAGCGCCTCGGCGCCGAGGTTCGTCGCCTCGTGTTCCGCGCGACGGAGCGCCACGAGAGCAAACCCTCGCGGCAGCGCCTCGGCACGCCGCCGTGAGACGTGCCGGGGTGGCTCAGCGGGGGGTGAGTTCCTTGGCGAGGAGTTCGGCTATCTGGGCCGTGTTCAGGGCGGCGCCCTTGCGGAGGTTGTCGCCGGTGACGAAGAAGTCCAGGGCGCGGGGGTCGTCGACGGCGCGGCGGATCCGGCCCACCCAGGACGGGTCGGTGCCGACCGCGTCGATCGGCATCGGGAACTCGCCCGCGGCCGGGTCGTCGACCAGGATCACCCCGGGCGCGTTCCGCAGCACCTCGCGGGCGCCCTCGGCGTCCACCTCGGTGGCGAAGACCGCGTGCACCGCGACGGAGTGGCCGGTCACCACCGGCACCCGTACGCAGGTGGCGGAGACCTTCAGGTCGGGCAGCCCGAGGATCTTGCGCGACTCGTTGCGCAGCTTCATCTCCTCGGACGACCATCCCGCGTCGGCCAGGGAACCCGCCCAGGGCACCACGTTGAGCGCCAGCGGCGCGGGGAACGGGCCCACGTCGTCGCCGACCGCCTGGCGTACGTCGCCGGGGCGGGAGCCGAGCACCCGGTCCCCCGCGATCTTGGTGAGCTGGGCGTGCAGGGTGTCCACGCCGTTCTGGCCGGCGCCGGAGGCCGCCTGGTAGGAGGCGAGCACGAGTTCGCGCAGCCCGTACTCGCGGTGCAGCGGGGCGATCGCGATGATCATCGCCAGCGTGGTGCAGTTGGCGTTGGCGATGATCCCCTTCGGCCGGTTGCGTACCTGCTCAGGGTTGATCTCCGGCACCACCAGCGGGACGTCGCGGTCCATCCGGAAGGCGCCGGAGTTGTCCACCGCGACGGCCCCGTGGCCGACCGCGATCGGGGCCCACCGCGCCGAGACCTCGTCCGGGACGTCGAACATCGCCACGTCGACGCCGTCGAACGCCTCCGGGGTCAGCGCCTGGACGGTCAGCTCCTCGCCCCGGCACCGCACCCGCCGCCCGACCGAGCGCTCGGAGGCGAGCAGCCGGATCTCGCCCCAGACGTTCTTGCGGCCGCTGAGCAGCTCGCACATCACCGTGCCGACGGCACCGGTCGCCCCGACCACGGCCAGGGTGGGCAGCGGCGACACGGTGGCTACCGTCCCGTCCCCGCGTAGACGACGGCCTCGGTGTCGCCGCCGAGGTCGAAGGCCTCGTGGATGGCGCGTACGGCGGCGTCCAGGTCGGTGTCGCGGCAGACCACGGAGACCCGGATCTCCGAGGTGGAGATCATCTCGATGTTCACCCCGGCCGCGCCGAGGGCGGCGAAGAAGCCGGCCGCGACGCCGGGGTGCGAGCGCATGCCGGCCCCGATCAGCGAGACCTTGCCGACGTGGTCGTCGTAGAGCAGGCCCTTGAACTTGACCGACTCCTGGATCTTGCTCAGGGCGGCCATGGCCGTCGGGCCGTCGGCCTTGGGCAGCGTGAAGGAGATGTCCGTGCGGCCCGTGCCCTCGGTGGAGACGTTCTGCACGATCATGTCGAGGTTGATCTCGGCGCCGGCCACGGTGTCGAAGATCCGCGCGGCGGCGCCCGGCTCGTCGGGCACCCCCACGATCGTGATCTTGGCTTCGCTGCGGTCGTGCGCTACCCCGGTGATCAGTGCCTGCTCCACGGGAAGGTCCTCCATCGATCCGGTGACCATCGTGCCGGTGTTGGTCGAGTATGACGAACGGACGTGGATCGGCAACCCCGCCCGGCGGGCGTACTCCACGCTGCGCAGGTGCAGGATCTTGGCGCCGCAGGCGGCCAGCTCCAGCATCTCCTCGTAGGTGATCTGGGTGATGTGCCGCGCGTTCGGCACGATCCGCGGGTCGGCGGTGAAGACGCCGTCCACGTCGGTGTAGATCTCGCAGACGTCCGCGTGCAGCGCGGCGGCGAGCGCCACGGCGGTGGTGTCGGAACCGCCCCGGCCCAGCGTCGTGACGTCCTTGGTGTCCTGCGAGACGCCCTGGAAGCCGGCGACGATGACCACCGCGCCCTCGTCGAGCGCGCCCTTGAGCCGCCCCGGCGTGACGTCGATGATCCGCGCCCGGCCGTGCACCGACGTGGTGATCACGCCCGCCTGCGAGCCGGTGAACGAGCGGGCCTCGTACCCCAGGTTGTGGATGGCCATGGCGAGCAGCGCCATGGAGATCCGCTCCCCGGCGGTGAGCAGCATGTCCAGCTCGCGGCCCGGCGGCAACGGGCTGACCTGGTTGGCCAGGTCGAGCAGCTCGTCGGTCGTGTCCCCCATGGCGGAGACCACCACGACGACGTCGTCACCGGCCTTGCGGGCGGCCACGATGCGCTCGGCCACCCGCTTGATCCGCTCCGCGTTGGCGACGGAGGACCCGCCGTACTTCTGCACCACGAGTGCCACGACGGTGCACTCCCTCCCAGCGACGACCCTGAGCGTGCCGACGCCGCCGGATCAGGGCCGGCGGCGCGTGTCAGACGCACCCAGGGTATCGGTCGGGCAACTCGGCCGGGTCAGGTGATCCCACGATCCGGCCCGGCAGCCCGGGGCGGGGTGGTGCGCGACACGCCGGGGCGCCGCGCGTGGCAGGGGCCCCACGCGTCGTTTCCGGGCCGCAGAATGGCCCCGTGCACGCCCATCTCCGCCCGGCCGGCCCTCCCGCGAAGCCCGCGCGCCCGCCGGTGCGCCCGGCTCGACGCCTGGCCGGTCCGCTCGCGCTCGCCCTGCCCGCGCTCCTCGTCGCCTGCACCGCCGACGAACCGGCCACCCGGCCCACGCCCACCTCGACACCGGTGCCGGCGGGGGTGGACGCGGCGCGCGACGAGCTGGCGGCGCTGGCGGCCGCCGCGCAGGATCGGCACCTCGTCGCCAGCTACACGCTGCGCGCCCCGGAGTCCCCGGACCGGACGATCCTGGTGACCAGCGCGAACGACGGGAGCTGGCGGGTCGACGTGCCGGGCGGCGCGCTCGGCGGGACCGCCGACGTCTCGTTCGCCGCCACCGCCGACGGGCTGTTCCAGTGCGCCCTGCCGTCCGCCGCCCGGCCCGAGCCGGCGACCTGCGTACGCCTCGGCGACCGGGACGAGGCCGTGCCCCGCCGGCTCGACCCCCGGGTGCAGCACCCGTTCACCGACTGGCTGGACGTGCTGACCGACCGCCGGGCCCCGCTCGCCGTCTCCCCCGCCGAGCCGCCGCCCGGCGCGTCCGGCGCCTGCTACTCGGTGGAGACCACCTCGGCGTCGATCAACGCGCCGCTGGACGTGGGGATCTACTGCTACGACGCCGACGGCACGCCCACGGCGGTGCGCACCACGTCCGGCACGCTGATCCTCGCCGGGACACCCGCGCCCGCCCCGGCCACCGTGCAGCTGGCCGGGCCGGTGGTCGACGCCGAGCCGCTCGGCACGGCGGCTCCTGATCCGACTGCGGAGGCGACCACGAGCCCGAGCACGGGAACGCCGTGACCGTCCGTGACGTTACGGGTGCCGTTCGCCACATTCGGACATCCCACCTTTAACCGCTGAATCGCCCTTACGGGACACTTGGCCCATGGCCGACCTCACCCCGCTGCTCGCGTTCCGCTGGAGCCCCCGGTCCTTCGACCCGGTGGCGGAGCTGTCCCGCGAGGACGCGTCCGCGCTGCTGGAGGCGGCCCGCTGGGCGCCCTCGGCCGGCAACGCCCAGCCGTGGCGGTTCGCGCTCGGGCACCGCGACGACGAGACGTTCAAGCGGATCCTGGTCAACCTGCCGGAGGCTGATCAGCGGTGGGCGCAGCGCGCCGCCGCCCTGCTGCTCGGCGCGCACCGGACCGGATCGGCCGGGCACGCGTACGACCTGGGCCAGGCCGTCGCCCACCTCACCGTGCAGGCCACCGCGCTCGGCCTGCACGTACGCCAACTGCACGACCTCGACCACGCCGGTCTGGCCGCCGACCTCGACCTGCCGGCGGGCGTACGACCGCACGTGGTGGCGGCCGTCGGGCAGCTCGGCGACCCGCTCAGCCTCCCGGCGGACCTGCTGCGCTCCGAGACCGGCCTGCGCCGCCGGCTCCCCCTGGCCGAACTCCTGCTGACCAGCCAGGCTGCGAAGTGCGTCTCATAGTCCGGACCCGCCTTCCCGCACCCCGGCCCGCCACGTAGGGTTACCTGGTCATGTGGCGGGCGTACCTTCTCCTTGGTCGCCGCGACGAGGCCTGAAGGCCGGCACCTCGTCGCGGAGTCGAACCGCGCCGTCCAGCACATCCGAAACTTCCCATCGGCAACCGCCCGGGCACCGTCGCCCGGCACCTGGCCGACACCTTCCGATTGCTGACGCCACATGTTCCAGGGAGCACTCCGTCATGGCTCAACCCATCGCCGACGCTGAGACCGACCCGATCGCCCGGCAGCGCCCCAGCCGGATGCCGTACCACCGCTACCAGCCGTACCACCAGCAGTTCCGGCTCGACCTGCCCGACCGCACCTGGCCGACCCGGCACGTCGAGGCCGCGCCGCGCTGGTGCGCGGTGGACCTGCGTGACGGCAACCAGGCGCTGATCGACCCGATGTCGCCGGAGCGCAAGCGCCGGATGTTCCAGCTGCTCGTGCAGATGGGCTACAAGGAGATCGAGGTCGGCTTCCCCTCGGCCAGCCAGACGGACTACGACTTCGTACGCCAGCTCATCGAGCAGGACCTGATCCCGGAGGACGTCACGATCCAGGTGCTCACCCAGTGCCGGGAGCACCTGATCGACCGCACCTTCGAGTCGCTGCGCGGCGCGCGGCGGGCGATCGTGCACTTCTACAACTCGACCTCCACGCTCCAGCGGCGGGTGGTCTTCGGGCTGGACCGCGACGGCATCGCCGACATCGCCACCCAGGGCGCGCGGCTCTGCCGCAAGTACGCGGAGATCCACACCCCGGACACGGACATCCACTACGAGTACTCGCCCGAGTCCTACACGGGCACGGAGCTGGAGTACGCGCTGGAGGTCTGCACCAAGGTCATCGAGGTCATCGACCCGACCCCGGACCGCAAGCTGATCGTCAACCTGCCGGCCACCGTCGAGATGGCCATGCCGAACGTCTACGCCGACTCGATCGAGTGGATGCACCGGCACCTGCCCCGCCGGGACAGCCTGGTGTTGAGCCTGCACCCGCACAACGACCGGGGCACGGGCGTCGCCGCCGCCGAGCTGGGGCTGCTGGCCGGCGCGGACCGGGTCGAGGGCTGCCTGTTCGGCAACGGCGAGCGCACCGGCAACGTCGACCTGGTGACGCTGGGGCTGAACCTCTTCTCCCAGGGCGTCGACCCGATGATCGACTTCTCGAACATCGACGAGGTGCGGCGCGCCGTCGAGTACTGCAACCAGCTGCCGGTGCACGAGCGCCACCCGTACGCGGGCGACCTCGTCTACACCGCCTTCTCCGGCTCCCACCAGGACGCGATCAAGAAGGGCTTCGACGCGCTCGCCAAGGACGCGGCGGCGGCCGGGGTGCCGATCGACCAGCACACCTGGGCGGTGCCCTACCTGCCGGTCGACCCGAAGGACCTGGGCCGCACCTACGAGGCGGTCATCCGGGTCAACTCGCAGTCCGGCAAGGGCGGCGTCGCGTACATCATGAAGAGCGAGCACCAGCTCGACCTGCCGCGCCGGCTCCAGATCGAGTTCTCCGGCGTGGTGCAGCAGGTCACCGACCACGACGGCGGCGAGGTCGACCCGGGCACCATGTGGGAGATCTTCGCCACCCACTACCTGATCGACCACCAGGTCGACCCGGCGCTCGCCCTGGACGGCTACGCCATCGGCACCGCCGAGGGCAAGGTCGAGATCGAGGCCCGCGTCGGCCTGGGCGCGGAGCCCCGCTCGCTGACCGCCGTCGGCAACGGCCCGATCGACGCGTACGTCAACGCGCTCCAGTCGGTGGGCGTGGCGGTACGGGTGCTCGACTACCACGAGCACGCGCTCTCCTCCGGCGGGGACGCGCAGGCCGCCGCCTATGTGGAGTGCGAGGTCGACGGCCGTACGGTCTGGGGCGTCGGCACCGACGCGAACATCGTCACCGCCTCCGTGAAGGCCGTGACGAGCGCCGTCAACCGCGCCCGCGCCTGACGCGGCGAGGAAGGGCATCCGGTTGCGGCAGGGTGCCCTTCCTACCGCTTCGGTGGGCGGTGGATGAGCAGGGCCGCCATCGCCGCCCCGGCCAGCAGCAGGCCGGCGCACCAGAGCATCGCGCCCCGGTACGCGCTGGTCAACGCGGCCGGCTGCGCGTAGCCGGAGCCGGAGAGCCCGACCAGCAGCGGGAGCGCGGCCACCGCCAGCAGGCCGCCCGCCCGGGACGCCGCGTTGTTGAAGCCGCTCGCCACGCCCGCGAACCGGTCGTCGACCGCGGCCAGCACGGAGGCGGTCAGCGGCGCCACCACCAGCGTCAGCCCGATCCCGAAGAGCACCACCCCGGGCAGCACGTCCCGCCAGTACGACGCGCCGGGGCCGACGCCGCGCAGCAGCACCAGCCCCGCGGCGGCGACCACCGGCCCGACGGTCAGCGGCAGCCGCGGCCCGATCCGCGCCGACAGCGCGCCCGCCCGCGCCGAGCCGACCAGCAGCAGCACCGTCATCGGCAGCAGCGCGACCCCGGTGAGCAGCGCCGACCAGCCGACCACGTTCTGCAGGTAGACGGCGAGGAAGAACGTGAAGCCGCCGAGCGCCGCGTAGACGAGCACGGTGAAGACGTTCAGCACCGAGAAGAGCCGGCTGCCGAACAGGCCGGTGGGCAGCATCGCGCCGTCCCCCCGGCGCCGCTCGACCAGCACGAAGGCAACCGCGCCGAACACGCCCGCCAGCACGGCGACGAGCACCGGCACCGAGTCGAGGCCCCGGACGGGGGCGTCGATCAGCGCGTACGTGACGCCGGCCAGGGCAAGCGCGCCGAGCAGCGCGCCGGCCACGTCGAACCGGCGGCGGTGACGTCCCGGCCCCCCGGTGCGGGACGCGGCCTCGTCCCGGCTCTCCGGCACCCAGCGCAGCGCCGCCAGCACCACGAGCACGGCCAGCGGCAGGTTGAGGAAGAAGATCCACCGCCAGGAGAGCGCGTCGACCAGCCAGCCGCCGAGGAAGGGGCCGAGCGCGGTGGAGACGCCGGAGAGCCCCGACCAGGCGCCGATGGCGCGACCCCGGTCGTCCGGGTGGAAGCTGGCCTGGAGCACCGACAGCGAGCCGGGGGTGAGCAGCGCGCCCCCGGCGCCCTGGAGGAACCGGGCCGCGATCAGCCACTCGGTGCCCTGGGCCAGGCCGCAGAGCAGCGACGCTAGCGTGAACCAGACCACCCCGAGCAGGAAGACCCGCCGCCGCCCGAAGCGGTCGCCGAGCGCGCCGCCGAGCAGGACGAAGGCGGCCAGCATCAGCAGGTACCCGTTGACCGTCCACTGGAGACCGGCGACGGTGGCGTCCAGGTCCGCACCGAGGCGGGGCAGCGCCACGTTGACCACGGTGGTGTCGAGGAAGACCATGCCGGAGGCGAGGACGGCGGCGAGCAGGGTGCCCCGCCCGTGCGCGGTGCCCAGCCGGAGCGCGGGCGTGGTTTCGGTCATGGCGTCCAATCTGCCCCGCACGATATGAGAGACGCCACGAATCGCCGAAACCCGGCCCGGGTACTGTGCGGGATCGCCGGGAGCCCGCAAGCTGGAGAGGTGTCGTCTGTGCGTACCAGATCAGGACCGCGCGCCGCAGTGACGGCCGCGCTCGCCGCGGCGCTGGCGCTCGGCGCGGCCGGTTGTGTCGCCGTCGACGAGCCGGACGTCGCGCCGAGCAGCGGTGGTAGCGGCGGCAACGCCGCGCAGAAGCTGACCCAACTCACCGTGGCCACCGCCGGGTCGATGAAGGGCTACAGCCGCAGCCGCTTCCCGCACTGGCGGGACACCGGCAAGAACTGCGATGTACGCGACAGCGTGCTGAAACGCGACGGGGAGGACATCAAGCTCTCCGGCTGCAACGTGGTCGGCGGCCGCTGGGAGAGCGTCTACGACGACCGCGCGTTCACCGACCCGTCCGACGTGGACATCGACCACACCGTGCCGCTGGCGAACGCGTGGCGCTCGGGCGCCGACGAGTGGGACGACGCGAAGCGTGGCGAGTTCGCCAACGACCTGGACCGGCCGCAGCTCATCGCGGTTTCCGCGTCCTCCAACCGGGCAAAGGGTGACCAGGACCCGTCCCAGTGGAAGCCGGCGAACCGGTCGTTCTGGTGCCAGTACGCCGACAACTGGGTGACGGTCAAGCACCACTGGCGGCTGACGGTGACCAGTGCCGAGAAGGCCGCCCTGACCGACATGCTGGAGGGCTGCACATGGGCGAGCAAGCCGTGACCGGAGCCGGGGCGACCCCCGCCCCGGAGCAGACGCCGGACGCCACCGGGGAGGACGCGGCGGCGGCCACCGGCAGCGCGCCGCCCGGGCCGACCACGGCCGGCATGACGGCGGACGGCGCGGCCGGCACGACCACCGGCGTGCCGGGGGCTGGGATGGCCGCCGACGCCGAGGGCACGTCGACCGCGGCGCGGGAGCGTACGGCCGACGTGGTGCCCGGCCCGGGCGGGGTGATGACCGACGAGGTCGGGGTGGTCACCGGCGAGCTGACCCTGCGCACCGCGTACGCCGACGGCCAGGTGACGCTGACGGTGCAGTACCGGGACGCCGACGAGTGGTACAGGGTCACCGGCGGCACGGTCGCGCTGGCCGACCCGGCCGGGCTGGACGCGGTGCACGGGATCGCGGTCGCGCTCCTGCACCGCCCGGAGGGCTGACCCGCCGACCGCCCGGACGCGGCCCCCTCGACGAGGACCGCGTCCGCGACGCGGATCAGACGTACGAGCCGGGCTCGTTGGGGGCGGAGACGGTGTGCGGCTCCTCGCCCTCGCCGAGCGGGCGGGTGAGCTGCACGCTGACCTTGTGCGGGCGCAGCTCCCCGCTGGCGATCCGCTCGGCGAAGTGGCAGGCGACCCGGCTGCCGCCGACATCCCGCAGCGCGGGCCGCTCGTCCGCGCAGCGGGTCGGCTGCGCCCACGGGCAGCGGGTGTGGAACCGGCAGCCCGCCGGCGGGTTGGCCGGCGAGGGCAGGTCGCCGGCGAGCAGGATGCGCTCTCGGCGGTCCTCCACGTCCGGGTCCGGCACCGGCACCGCCGACATCAGCGCCCGCGTGTACGGGTGCATCGGCTCCGTGTAGAGCCGGTCGCTCGGCGCCTCCTCGACCAGCGCGCCCAGGTACATCACGCCGACGGTGTCGGAGATGTGCCGGACCACCGCGAGGTCGTGCGCGATCACCAGGTAGGTCAGGCCGAGGGTGTCCTGGAGGTCGTCGAGGAGGTTCACCACCTGGGCCTGGATCGACACGTCGAGCGCGGAGACCGGCTCGTCGGCGACGATCAGGTCGGGACCGAGCACCAGCGCGCGGGCGATGCCGATGCGCTGCCGCTGGCCGCCGGAGAACTCGTGCGGATAGCGGGAGAGCGCCCAGCGGGGCAGGCCGACCTTGTCCAGGGTCTCGCCGATGACCCGGCGCCGCTCGTCCCGGTTGCCGCCGATGCCGTGGGCCTGAAGGCCCTCGGTGAGGATCGACTCGACGTTCTGCCGGGGGTCCAGGCTCGACATCGGGTCCTGGAAGATCATCTGCATCCGGCGGCGCATCGACCGCAGCTTGCCCGCCGGCAGCTTCGTCAGCTCGACACCGTCGAACCGGACCTCGCCGCTGGTGGGCGGGGTGAGCTGGAGCAGCGCCCGCCCCAGCGTCGACTTGCCGCAGCCGGACTCGCCGACCAGGCCGTACGTCTTGCCGCGCGGGATGCTGAGGTCGACGCCGTCGACGGCCTTCACGTGGCCGATCGTCCGGTCGAAGATCACCCCCGTGCGGATCGGGAAGTGCACCTTCAGGTCGCGGACCTCGACGAGGAATTCGCTCTCGGTCACGGCTTCTCCTCCTCGCGCGGGGCGGGCACCTGGCCCGCGGTCGCCTCCGCCGCCGGGGCGGTGGCGGCCGGTGCCTCCGCCGGCGCGGTGCTGGTGGCGGCCGGCGCCGCCGCAGGCGCAGTGCTGCTGCTGGCGGCCGGCCGGGGCACGGTGCCGGGCACCGGCGCCGGGTTGACGCAACGGTAGCTGCGCCCGTCGTGGGCGTGCACCAGCGCGGGCGGCTCCCCCACGCACTCGTCGACCCGCCGCGTGCAGCGCGGCGCGAAGGCGCAGCCGTCCGTCCAGGGCAGCAGGTCGCGGACCGAGCCCGGGATCGGGTTCAGCCGCTCGCCGCGCCCGGCGTCCAGGCGCGGCACCGAGCCGAGCAGCCCCACGGTGTACGGGTGGCGGGGCTCGCGGAACAGCGGGCGACGGCGGGCCGTCTCCACCACCCGGCCGCCGTAGAGCACGTTGATGGAGTCGCACAGGCCGGCGACCACACCCAGGTCGTGCGTGATCATCACCAGGGCGGTACCGGAGTCCCGGACCAGCTCCTTGAGCAGTTCCAGGATCTGCGCCTGGATGGTCACGTCCAGCGCCGTGGTCGGCTCGTCGGCGATCAGCAGCCGGGGCTGGCAGGCCACCGCCATCGCGATCAGGGCGCGCTGGCGCATGCCGCCGGAGAGCTGGTGCGGGTACTCCTTCAGCCGCCGCTTCGGGTCGGGGATGCCGACCCGGTCGAGCAGCGCCGCCGCCTCCTTCTCCGCCGCCGCGCCCTTCATCCCCCGGTGCCGGGTGAGCACCTCGGTGACCTGCAACCCGATCGGGATCACCGGGTTCAGCGACGAGAGCGGGTCCTGGAAGATCATCGCGACGTCGCGGCCCCGGATGTCCCGGCGGGACCGGTCGTCGAGCTGGAGCAGGTCCGTGCCGTCGAAGACGGCCTTGCCGCCGACGCGCAGGCCCGGCTGCTTGGGCAGCAGACCCATGATCGCCAGCGAGGTGACGCTCTTGCCGCAGCCGGACTCGCCGACCAGGCCGACCACCTCGCCCGCGTCGACGGAGAAGGAGACCCCGTCGACGGCGTGCACGGCGCGCTGACCGCGCCGGGCGAAGGTGACGGAGAGATCTTCGACATCAAGCAGAGCCATGTCGGGCCCGCCTTTCGTTCGCGACTGCGGGGCTCGTCAGCGCACTCCTCGCGCTCACCGTGCTGGCCTTTTCGTTCGCGACTGCGGGGCTCGCAAGCTCACTCCTCGCGCTCACCGTGCTGGCCTTTCGTTCGCGACTGCGGGGCTCGCAAGCTCACTCCTCGCGCTCACCGGCCCTACTTCCGCAGCTTCGGGTCGAGTGCCTCGCGCATCGCCTCGCCGAGCAGGGTGAAGCCCAGCGCGGTGACGATGATGGCGAGGGCGGGCAGGATCGCCAGCCGGGGCGCGGAGTCGAGGTACTGCTGCGCGTCGGCGAGCATCACACCCCACTCGGGGATGGAGGCGTCGTTGTTGCCGAGCCCGAGGAAGGAGAGCGCTGCGGCCTCGATGATCGCGGTGGCCAGGGTGAGGGTGGCCTGCACGATGACCGGGGCGAGCGAGTTCGGCACCACGTGGGTCAGCGCGATCTTCGGCTTCTTCACGCCCAGCGAGACGGCGGCCAGGACGTAGTCGCTGTTGGCCTGGGAGATCATCGAGCCGCGCAGCAGCCGGGCGAAGACCGGCACCGACACCACGCCGACCGCGATCATGACCGTGGTCAGACCGGCGCCGAGCAGGGCGGCGATGCTGATCGCCAGCAGCAGGCTCGGCATGGCCAGCAGCATGTCGACGAAACGCATCAGCACGTTGTCGACCGCCCGGCCCCACCGGCCGCCGAGGCCGGCGGCGGCGCCGGCGACCCCGCCGATCAGCGAGCCGACCGCGAGGCCGATCAGGGTGGAGACCACGCCGACCAGCAGGGTCTGCCGGGCACCGACGATCATGCGGCTGAACTCGTCGCGACCGATGTGGTCGACGCCGAACCAGTTCTCGCCCCGGAAGCCGGGGAAGTCGCCGAGGCGGATCTCGCTCTTCCAGAGCTGGGCGTCGGGCGCGTACGGGACGAAGAACGGCCCGAGGATGGCGACCAGCAGGAACAGGCTCAGGATCACCGCCCCGACGATCGCCGCCGGGTTGCGCCGCAGCCGGCGGAACGCCTCCTTCCAGAGGCTGACGCCGCGCTCGTCCTCCCGGGCCGCCAACTCGGCGAGCCGGTCGATCTTTTCCTTCTTGGTGCCGCCGGTGATCGTCATCGGACCCTCACCCTCGGGTCGATCAGGCTGTAGGAGAGGTCGACCAGGAGGTTCACCAGCACGTACACCACCGCGATGATCAGGATGAAGCCCATCAGCACGGGATAGTCACGTTGGCTGATCGCCTCGTAGATGAAGGCTCCGATGCCGCTGAAGGCGAAGACGGTCTCGGTCAGCACCGCACCGGAGAGCAGGCCGCCGGTGAGCAGGCCGATCGAGGTGACCACCGGCAGCATGGAGTTGCGCAGCACGTGCCGGCGCCGGACCGTGCTCTCGGTCAGGCCCTTCGCCTCGGCGGTGCGTACGAAGTCCTCGTTGAGCACCTCCAGCACGCTGGCGCGGGTGATCCGGACGATGATCGCCAGCGGGATGCTGGCCAGCGCGACGGCCGGCAGCACCAGGTGCCAGAGCGCGTCGGCGGCGGCGTCCCACTCCCGGGTCATGATCCCGTCGAGGACGAAGAAGTTGGTGACCCGCGTCGCCCCGAGCGTCGGGTCCTGCCGGCCGCTCGCCGGGAACCAGCCGAGGTTCTCCGCGAAGATCGCCTTGAGCACGTACGCGAGGAAGAAGACGGGGATGCAGATGCCGATCAGGGAGCCGCCGACCGAGAGGTGGTCCAGCATCCGGCCGCGGCGTCGGGCCGCCAGGTAGCCCAGCGGGATGCCGACGCCGACCGCGATCAGCATCGCCGTGACGGAGAGCTCCACCGTGCCGGGGAAGCGCTCGACGAACTCGGTGACCACCGTCCGCTTGGTGGAGGTCGACGTGCCCAGGTCGAGGCGGATCAGCCGCCGCACGAACCGGCCGTACTGCACCAGGATCGGCTCGTCGAGGCCCATGTTGCGCCGGATCGCGGCGCGCATCTCGGGCGTCCCGCGCTCACCGAGGATGGCGGTCTCGGGACCGCCGGGCAGTCGGCGGAGCCAGATGAACAGCAGGAGGGAGAGCCCGAACAGCGTGGGTATCAGCTGAAGCAGGCGTCTGACGATGAACCGGAACACGGCGGCCTCGAAAGGGGTACGGAGGGTCGTGGGCGGGCGCTGCCGAAACAGCGCCCGCCCACGACTCGGAGCGTCAGATCAGGACTTGAACTCGGCGGTGGAGAACCGCTCGTCGGTGAGCGGGCTCGCCTTGACCCCGGTCACGTCCTTGCCGAACACGATCGCCGGCGGCGAGTGCGACACCGGGACACCGGGCAGGAAGTCCATGATGGCCTTGTTCAGGGCCTTGTACTTCTCGGTCCGGGCCGCCACGTCGGCGGTGCTGTCCGCGTCCTTGAACTGGTCGAACAGGGCCTTGTTGGTGAAGCCCCACTCGGCCTTCGTCCGGTCGAACATGGTGCCGATGAAGTTGTAGCCGTCGCCGTAGTCACCGGTCCAGCCGAGGAAGTGCAGGTCGTGCTTGTTGCCCGAGGTGGTGGCGTTCAGGTAGTCCGGGCTCCACTTGAGCGGGATGGCCTGGACGTTGATGCCGACCGCCTTGAGGTCCGCCGAGAGCAGCTCGAAGATGTCCTTCGGGTTCGGCATGTACGGCCGGGTGACCTCGGTCGGGTAGTGGAACCGCAGGGTCAGGTTCGTCGCGCCGGCCTCGGCCAGCAGCGCCTTCGCCTTCGCCGGGTCGTAGTTGTACTTGGTGACGTCGCCGTTCCAACCCTCGACGGTGTCCGGCATGAAGTTGTCGGCGACCTTGGCGCCCGGGGGCAGCTTCGAGTCGACGAGAGCCTGCCGGTTCAGCGCGTGCGCGATGGCCTGGCGGACCTTCACGTCGGCGAGCTTCGGGTTCCCCTTCTGGTTCATGGCCAGGTAGAGGATGTTGAACGCCGGGCGGGTCAGGACGTTGAAGCCCTCACCCTTCAGCGGCTCGACGTCGGCCGGGCCGACCAGGTCGTAGCCCTGGATGTCGCCGGAGCGCAGCGCCTGCTTGCGCGCGTTCTCGTCCGAGATCGTCTTGTAGATGAGGGTCTTCAGCTTCGCCTTGGTGCCGGCGTAGTCCTCGTTGCGCTCGATGGTGAGCGTCTTGTTGGCGACGTCCCAGGACTTGAACTTGAACGGGCCGGTGCCGGTCGGGTGCGCCGTGGCGTAGGCCGGGTACTTGATGTCCTCGGCGGTGCCGCCCACGTTGCTGGCGTCGTACTTCTCCAGCGCGGTCGGGCTGTGCATCGAGAACGAGGGCAGCATCAGCGCGGCCGGGATCTTGCTGGAGACCCGGGTGAAGGCCAGGTCGACGGTCGTGGCGTCCTTGGCGGTGCAGGACTTGAAGAGGCTCGGCGGCAGGTCCGCGCTCTCGTTCTTGGCGAAGCCGCCCATGACGTCCTGCCAGTACGGGGTCACGTCCGGGCTCTGCATGAGGCCCTTGGCGTTGTACCAGCGGTCGAAGTTCTTGCAGACCGCCTCGGCGTTGAATTCGGTGCCGTCGTGGAACTTCACGCCGGAGCGCAGCTTGAAGGTCCACGTGGTGCCGGCGGCGTCCGGGGTCCAGGTCTCGGCCAGACCGGGGGTGACCTTGGTGCCACCCTCCTCCGGACGGACCAGCGTCTCGAAGACCTGACGCGCCACGCGCAGCGACTCACCGTCGCTGGCGAAGCTCGGGTCGAGCACCTTCGGATCTCCGGCTACGCCGAAGACGAGGGTGTCCTTCTTGCTACCGCCGGAACTGTCATCGCGGTTGCTCTCGGCGCAGCCTGCTACCGCGAGGGCCGCGACCGCGACGGCCGCGAGGGCGACCTTCGGCCTGGATGCACGCATGGGTGCTTCACCTCGTCCTTGGGGTTACGGACAATCGTGGTGACAGGGGTCACCGATCGCCGTGACCTTAGCCGTCGTTCGGACCGGCGGGAAACCATCGCGGAACCGGTTGGTACCGGATCGTGTCTTAACCGATGCGCACCGCCTCAGCGGCCGTTCCGGACCGTCGACAAAGGGGCGCTATGTCCGGGTTGGCCGATGCCGATTTGTTACATCGATCGTCGCCTGCTTCACTCCGATGTCAGACCCCACAGTGGATCCGACAGTGCCCGTACGGCGATGGCCGGCACCCGAATCGGGTGCCGACCATCGCGGAAACGTCAGACGGCGCGACGGCCCTCGAAGGCGCGGCCGAGCGTGATCTCGTCGGCGTACTCCAGGTCGCCGCCGACCGGCAGGCCGCTCGCCAACCGGGTCACCGAGATGCCCATCGGCTTGACCATCAACGCCAGGTACGTCGCGGTCGCCTCGCCCTCGGTGTTCGGGTCCGTGGCCAGGATCAGCTCCCGCACGGTGCCGTCGCTGAGCCGGGTCATCAGCTCGCGGATGCGCAGATTGTCCGGCCCGATCCCCTCCAGCGGATTGATCGCCCCGCCGAGCACGTGGTAGCGGCCCCGGAACTCGCCGGTCCGCTCGATCGCGACCACGTCCTTCGGCTCCTCGACCACGCAGAGCACCTCGTCCGTGCGGCGCGGATCGCGGCAGATCCGGCACCGGTCGGACTCGGCCACGTTGTAGCAACTGGTGCAGAACCGCACCAGCTCCTTGACCTTGCGCAACGCCCCGGCCAGCCGGTTGACGTCGGCCGGGTCGGCGGACAGGACGTGGAAGGCGATCCGCTGGGCGCTCTTCGGGCCCACGCCCGGCAGCCGCCCCAACTCGTCGATCAGGTCCTGGATGGCGCCCTCGTACATCTGCCGCTCAGAAACCGGGCAGGCCGAGGCCGCCCATGCCGCCGGTGACCGGGCCCATCTTCTGCTCGGTCAGCTCCCGCGCCGCCTCGGCGGCGTTGTGCATGGCCGCGACGACGAGGTCCTCCAGGGTCTCCACGTCCTCCGGGTCCACCGCCTTCGGGTCGATCCTGATCGACTTCAGCTCGCCGCTGCCGGCGACGGTCGCGGTGACCAGGCCCCCGCCGGCGGTGCCGGTCAGCTCCGCCTCGGCGAGCTCGGCCTGCGCCTTGGCGATCTGCTGCTGCATCTTCTGCGCCTGCTTCAGCATCTGCTGCATGTTCGGCTGTCCACCTGGGCGCACGGATGGCTCCTTCTCGCACTCGTCTGCTCGGCCGCCGCTCAGCCTATCGGCTGTGAGCAGCCTCGCCCCGCCCGGTGCTTCCCTCGCGCCGGGTCCGGGCGCAGGATCACGGGACCGACCGGACGGAGGTGGCGGATGTCCCGGGAACAGGCCGCGGCGGCCATGGAACGACAGGCCCGGGCCTGCGCCGACATGGATGCCGCCCTCTACGCCCACCTGCTGGCGCGCGCCGCCGGTGACGTGCGGGCCGGCGGCCCGTGCGCCACCGTCATCAAGGGGTACGAGGACAGCGACGCCGACGCCCTCGTGTCGATACGCCTGCTCGGCGGGGTGCACGCCCTGGTGCTCTCCGGCCGGGCGCCCGAGCTGGCCCGGTTCTACCCCAGCACGGGTGGGGCGTACCGGGCGGCGGACGCCCCCGCCTGCTGGGCCGCGTTCCGGGCGGTCGTCGAGGCCGAGCACGACATGCTGCGCGGCTGGCTGCGCCGGTCGCCCCAGACCAACGAGACCGGCCGGGCCAACCTGCTGCTGGCCGGCCTGCTGCACGCCGTCCACGAGGTGGGCGGGCTGCCGGTGCGCCTCGTCGAGCTGGGCGCGAGCGCCGGGCTGAACCTGCGCGCCGACCGGTTCCGCATCGAGGCCGCCGGCTTCGCCTGGGGACCGGCCGACTCCCCGGTACGCCTGCCGGAAGCCTGGCGGGGCGGGGCGCCCGACTGGCTGCGGGCGGCGGCCGAGGCGTACCCCGAGCTGACCGTGGTGGAGCGGCTCGGCTGCGACGTCAGCCCGCTCGACCCGGGCGACTCCGACGGCGCGCTCGCGCTGCGGGCGTACCTCTGGCCGGAGCACACCGCCCGCGCGGCCCGGCTGGCCGGCGCGCTGGAGCTGGCCGGGCGACTTCCGGCCCGGGTCGTCGCGGCGGGGGCGGCGGACTTCCTCGCCGGGATCACCCCGCGCCCCGGCACGCTGACCGTGGTGTGGCACTCGGTGATGCGCCAGTACGTCCCGGGCGAGGAGTGGGCGCGGGTCACCGCCGAGCTGGACCGGCTGGCCGCCGCCGGCGGCACCGACGCGCCGGTCGCCCACCTGTCCTTCGAGCCGCACCCGCGGGAGGCCCGCAACGACTTCCAGCTCCGCGCCCGGCTCGGCACCGGCCCGGAACGCCTGCTGGCCGAGGCACACCCCCACGGCCTCCCCGCCT